>CAIUGT010000097.1 GCA_903898755.1 uncultured bacterium
GCGCAATTGGTTTCAACTGCATGGGCATCGGCCTCAACATTCCGCGGCACCGACAAGCGCGGCGGCGCCAACGGCGCGCGCATTCGTCTTTCACCGCAGAAAGATTGGGCGGCGAACAATCCAGCGCAATTGCAAAAAGTGCTTCATGCTCTTGAAGCAATCCGCAATGAATTCAACGGCGCGCAAGCGGGGGGCAAAAAACAAATCTCGCTCGCCGACTTGATCGTGCTTGCAGGATGCGCCGCGGTTGAACACGCCGCAAAGGCCGCGGGCGTTGATATTGTCGTTCCATTCACTCCTGGTCGCACCGACGCTTCGCAAGAGCAAACCGATGTGCATTCATTTGAGGTGCTTCAACCAATGGCCGATGGATTCCGCAATTTTCTTGCGCCAGGCCACTCGTTGCCCGCGGATTATTTGCTAGTGGACCGCGCCAACTTGCTCACGTTGACCGCGCCGCAAATGACAGTGCTTGTTGGCGGTCTGCGCGTGCTGGGTGCAAATTTTGATCATTCCAATCTCGGCGTGTTCACCAATCGCCCTGGAACTTTGTCCAACGACTTCTTTGTGAATGTGCTTGATATGGCAACCACGTGGGCGCCAACATCCGCAGCAGAGGAGACCTTTGAGGGCCGCGACCGCAACTCGGGAAAAGTGAAGTGGACAGGCACCCGCGCCGATCTTGTCTTTGGTTCAAACTCGCAACTACGCGCATTGGCAGAGGTCTACGCAAGCCATGACGCCAAGGAAAAATTTGTGCGCGACTTTGTTGCCGCGTGGGTAAAGGTCATGAACTTAGATCGATTTGATATGGCTTGAGCGCGCGCTGAAGTTGCAAAGCCTTGGCAACTGGTTGGCAGCACTCTTACGCTGATTCACGTGTAGTTCAAGCGCCACGCATAAAGAAACACGCCCCAACCGTATGGCCAGGGCGTGTTTCAATGACGTGCGGACCGACCAGTTTCCTGATCGACCCTAAAAGTAGCGGGGACTGGATTTGAACCAGTGACCTCCGGGTTATGAGCCCGACGAGCTACCAGGCTGCTCTACCCCGCAGTCTTGAGTTCTTAAGCGTAGTTCATTCACTCGTTCGCGTCAATCATGTTGTTGATTTGAAATCTTTCCGCGAAGTCAATGCAAAGACTCCAAGGCGCAATTCTGAAATTGTCTGGCGAAATAAAAGAGGTTGCCACACGGGCTCAGACAACCACGACACAAAAAAGAAGAGAGCCCCCCGACGAATCGGAGGGCTCTCTGAGGTGACAGTATCAGTGAAGTATCTGAGTCCTTTTAGTAACTCATAAACTCAGTCGTAACTTGTCCAACTTAGTTACGTCGGCGACGGGCAACGATGCCAGCCAAACCGAGCAACGCAGCGGCGCCAGGAGCAGGAACGTCGTATGCATAGATTGCAACGTCGTCAAGATTCATGTTGCCAGCAGTTGTAGAACTGTTGCGATTGTTCAAGAAATCAACTTCGTTTACTGCAACTTGGTTGGCTGCACCAATGTAGCCAGATGCAGTTGGATCGAAGTAGTAGCCTGTTTCACCAGTCGTACCCGCATCCCAACCCCAGTACACAACACCAGTGGTGTTGTCGTACGCGGAGTAGTAGGTATGAGTACCAGCTTGGGTTACTGAGCTACCACTTGCCAACGTGAAGGAATAGGTACCAGTTGAAGCCGCAGTACCAGTGTTTAGGTACGCCAAGCCACTGATGGATCCATTGGTTCCAGTTGCGTAGTTTTGAAGAATCATGCCAATGGTTGTTTGGGATCCAGAAGCATCGAAAGTACGCATTTGGGTTTGACCCTTATTGGTGCTTACGGTGTTGCTGAAGCGAGTTACGCTGAAGTCAACTTCAACGCTACGGCCAGTTGTGAAACCAGCATAACCGGATTGAGCATTGTCCTGATAGAGGTAGCTGTAAGAACCAGCAGCTGCTGCTGTACCCCAAGTACCTTTAGCGGCTTTGCCACCAGCTACTGTCACAATGGCCCAGCGGTTGCCGGAACCAGTCTGGTATTGACTCCACATGTCTTGACCCATTGTTGCGCCAGTCAGGTCAGTGCAAATTGCACCAGTGACGTACGCATCAAAGCCAGTGCTGTAGAGCAGGTCGGTGCTTTCCTTCGCTTGACGACGCATTTGGAAAGCAGCGTACGCCTGACCATTGTCTTGGCGAAGGCCACTGCCTTTGTACTCAAGAGTAATGTCGGAAATTGGGCGATCAGCCGCGGTTGCAGCTGCGGCAATCATGCCTACGGACAGAAGTGAAAGGGAAATCTTCATGGGAACTAACTCCGAAAAGGGGGAACTCAGAACACTTCTAACTGAAACATCAGCTAGAAAAAGGGGACGTGATTTAGGTAAGTCAGTAAGGGAAATTTTTATAGTTTCTGAACGAGTGAAGGGAAGGAGTTCAGAAAGTCTTGGAACAAACCTGAATTGCTTTCGCAAGTCAGCCCTTTATCCCGAGTTGAAATGAAACTACCCCGCCATTTACGTGATGCAAATAATTCTTTATTATTTTTTAATAAAAAATGAAACTGTTTTCTGCGATGGCTGGTGATTTGTTAAAAAGACTTCATTTCTTAATTAAAAGGATGAAGTTATTGGTCTTTTATGACTTTGTGTTTTTTAAAGTTTTTCGTGCTGCGCAATTCAAATTGGCAAATCGTTAGGATCATTGTCCCAATGGCCGCTCCAACAACAGGAAACGAAACAACGCAAGTCATTTTTTCCATGACTGGTGTGACCAAGGAAATTGACAAACGAGTCATTCTAAAGGACGTTTCGCTGTCTTACTATTACGGCGCAAAGATTGGCGTGCTGGGATTAAATGGCTCCGGAAAAAGCACACTGCTTAAATTAATGGCCGGCGTGGACAAGGTGTATGACGGCAAGATTTGGGCGGCAAATGGCTACGAAGTGGGCTATTTAGAACAAGAACCATTGCTTGGCGAGAAGCGCACCGCGCTTGAACTAGTTCGTGAAGGCGCGCAAGGAACATTTGATTTGTTGGCTGAGTTTGATCGCCTAAATGAGAAGTTGGCGCAACCACTTGACGATGCAGCCATGGAGAAAACGTTGGACCGCCTGGCCGTGGTGCAAGAGCAACTGGAGAAGTTTGACGCGTGGACCATTGATCATCAATTGGAAATGGCAATGGATGCGCTGCGTTGCCCGCCGGCGGATCAACCTTTAAATACATGCTCGGGTGGCGAGAAGCGGCGCGTGGCGTTGTGCCGCTTATTGCTTAAAAAGCCCGATATTTTGCTGTTGGACGAGCCCACCAACCATTTGGACGCGGAGAGCGTGGATTGGTTGGAGCATCATTTGCAGCAATACAAGGGCACGGTGATTGCGGTTACGCATGATCGATATTTCTTGGACAACGTTGCAACCTGGATTTTGGAGTTGGATCGTGGCGAGGGCATTCCTTATAAGGGCAACTACACGGGGTGGTTGGAGCAGAAAGAGAAGCGTTTGGCGCTGGAGTCCAAGCAAGAGGGGCAGCGACAACGGGCGTTGGCGCGTGAGTTGGATTGGATTCGCAAGAATCCCAAGGGGCGCATGACCAAAAGCAAGGCGCGCGTGGCCAGCTACGAGCAGATGTTGAATGAAGACTCCAAGTCAAAGATCAAGGAGATCGAAATTTATATTCCGCCAGGACCGCGGCTTGGAACCGTTGTGGTTGAGGCGATTGGAGTGAACAAAAACTTTGGCGACAACGCCTTGCTTGATGATGTGAACTTTTTAATTCCGCCAGGCGCGGTGGTTGGAATTGTTGGCCCCAACGGCGCCGGCAAGACCACGCTGTTCCGCATGATCACCGGGCAAGAGAAGCCCGACGGTGGAACTTTGAAGATTGGCGAGACTGTCAAGCTTGCGTATTTGGAGCAAACACGCGACACGCTCAGCGATAAAGACAGCGTTTGGCAGGCAATTTCTGGGGGTGTGGAGGAAATCAAGTTGGGCAGCGCCACGGTGAATAGCCGCGCGTATGTCAGCCGCTACGGCTTTGGCGGCACCGAGCAGCAGAAGTTGGTTGGCGTTCTGTCTGGTGGAGAGCGCAACCGCGTGCACTTGGCGCGCATGCTGACCAGCGGCGCCAATGTGATTTTGCTTGACGAGCCCACCAACGACATTGATGTGAACACCATGCGCGCGCTGGAAGAGGCCGTGCAGAACTTTGCGGGCACGGTGTTGTGCATCAGCCATGATCGCTGGTTCTTGGACCGCGTTGCCACGCACATTCTTGCTTTTGAAGGCGACGGCAAATTGTTTTTCTATCACGGCGGCTGGAGCGAGTATGAAGCCGATCACCGCAAGCGCAATGGCGTGAGCGGGGACAGTGTTCCAACCAAGTTTAAGCACAGGCGAATTTCGCGCGGCTGATTTGTGTTTACGATACTTTTATGATCTCCAACGACGAAGCCATTGTCATGGGCGGTATTTCCGCCACAAATATGACCCTGTTTCACCAGACACGCTTTCGTGTGGGGGACCCACTGGCTTTCGCTGATATTTCCGCCGCTAATGGCGCGCGCAAGCGCACACTGATTGTGCGCGACATAGAACTGGATCGCGCCAGGCAACACGCGCGCGCGGATGTGTTTGCATCGCCCATTGAATTTGCTCCGGCTACGGGCTTGTCTGGCGAGCGCGATATTTCCACCGCGCAAGCGTTGGCGCAATGCGTTCTCCGCGCGGGCGTGAAGCGCGCGGTGTGTGATCGAACTTTTCCAGCGCTCTTCATGCACGTGTTGGTGGACGCTGGAATTTCCATGCGCTGCGATTTGGAATTGTTTCAATCGGCGCGCCGCAGCAAGGACGCGGCCGAGTTGAAAGCCATGGATGAATCGCAGCGCACCACCGAGGACGCGATTGAGTTGGCGTGCAGGTTGATTGCGCGCGCGGGCGTGAATGCCAACGGCGAGTTGGTTCACCAAGGCGCACCACTGACGAGCGAGCGAGTGCGCGCGGAGATTGACATATTTTTTGCGCGCCATGGATTTGAAAATCCGCGCTCCATTGTCGCGGGTGGTCCCCAAGGCGCCGACTGCCACCATGATGGTGACGGCGTGCTGCGCACGGGCGAATTGGTGATGGTGGATATTTTCCCAAAGTCAAAAAGCAGCGGATATTGGGGCGATTGCACGCGAACCGTGGTGCATGGCCAGGCTTTGCCGCAAGCAGAAAAAATGCACAAAGCCGTTGTGCAAGCCAAGGCCGCAGCGGTGCGCGCCGCCAAAGTTGGTGCAACTGGCAGCGATGTGCACGGCAAAACGTTGCGCGTGATTCATGAGCATGGATTCAGCAGCGGCACGCCACCAGTTGATGCGCCCGATTCGTGGTGTGGCATGGTGCATGGAACTGGACACGGGCTTGGCCTTGATGTGCATGAGCCACCGCTTATGGATATCGGTGGGTTGCCATTGGTGGCGGGCGATGTCATCACTATTGAGCCCGGCTTATATTGCAAAGCCGTTGGTGGCGTGCGCATTGAAGACGCGTATGTCATTGAAGCAACTGGCGCGCGTCGACTTGGTCGCGGTTTACAAGAAGGACTTGATTGGAGTTGAAAGCGACCGCGGCGCTGCAGGTTTCATGCAACGGTTGTATTGGAACAAGTGTTAGTACGGACAAGTCTGCGTGGACACACGCGATTGATAACCAATCTCCAAAAATTATTCGCCTTGATCGTCGTTTTGTGTTTCGTCTTCAAGAGCAAGTTCGGCGTCAAGTTCCGAAAGGGCGGCGGGTTCGCTGCGTTCAAAACCTTTTTCAGCCTCGCGGCACATATCCGCTAGCACGTGGTGCAAACCTTCATGATCTGGAACAGAGTCTAAAAGCCCCAAAACCGCGTCAATTTGCCTATCAAGGTCCATGCCAGAATCCACATGCGTGCCCGTCAAGCCCGCGTCGCCCAATGCTTCCATGGCGTTGACATACCACTTCATGCTGGGCTTCTTCTCATTTTCTGGGGGATCAACGTAGGCGCGCACAGTCACCACGCCAATGGCAACAATGGGCCACTTGCCGCGCAAGTTGGGTGGCTCGCAGCAAATCACGGTGACTGGTTTCTCATCACGCAGTGCGGCCAAGCGAAGTCGTCGCGCGTCCGCGCCAACAAGTTGCATTGGCATGACCAAATAGCAGCCAGACTCAACTTTAAGTTCTTCCATGTTGCCGTCGTACAGCACGCGGATTTTTTTCAGATCAAGCGCGGCTTGCACGCGTTGACGACGGGCTTCTTGCAGCGGCATACAAATGCGCGCCATGGCTCCAAAGTCCTCGGAGCGCCGCGCCATTTCCATGGCGCGTTGGGCAAGTCGTTCAGCTTCAAACCATTGGCCACGGCGAAGCGCGGCCTCTGTTTTTTCCATTTGCTCTCGCAGGCGCTCATCGTTTTTTGCTGAACTCATGGTGGGTGTGCTCGAGTGGATTTATTTTTTATGAACAGTGGAAGCCGCCGCGGCGATGGATGGATGGTTTCGCTTGTCGTCAGGACGCAACGCCTCTTGTGAGCGTCCGTGCGTGCCATCGCCAGCCTCAAGCACGGCGTCGCACACTTGCGCAATGCTTTGGAAAGTGGGGTATTCCGCGCGTAATTTTGCTACTTTTTCCATAATGCTTCCGCCGCGATCGCGGAAGAGGCGCTTGTAGGCCTCCTTCATAGCGTCTACTTCGGCGTCGGCAAACCCACGGCGTTTCATTGCGATTGCATTGTGTCCGCGCACCTCGGCGGGGTTGCCCTCGGCAATCATGTACGGAGGAACATCTTTGCTTACGCGCGCCATGGCTCCAAGAAATGCGCAGGTGTTCAGGCGCACAAAGTGGTGCAACCCGCAACCTCCTCCAACATTCACATAGTCGCACACAGTGACATGTCCCGCCAACATTGCGTTGTTGGCAAGAATGACATGCGAGCCAATTTGGCAATCGTGCGCAATGTGCACGCAACCCATGACCAAATTATCGCTGCCAATCTTGGTCGAGCCGCTTCCATTGCCAGTGCCGCGATGAATGGAAGCGAACTCGCGAATATGGTTGCGGTCGCCCATCTCAAGCGTTGTGCGCTCGCCCGCGAATTTTTTATCTTGTGGCGGACCGCCCACAATGGTGAACGGATGCAACACATTCTCGCGTCCAATGCTGGTGTATCGATCCATGTGAACATGGCTGACCAGTTCGCTGCCTTCGCCAATTTCACACTCGGGACCAATGACGCACCATGGTCCAATGGTCACACCAGCGGCCAGTTTGACGGATGGATCGATGATTGCGGTGGGATGAATTTTTGTCATAAAGAATGGGGTAAAAATAAAAGATCAGGCTTCGGTGGAATCCACCATCATAAAGCGAATTTCAGCCTCAGCGGCGGATTTTCCGCCCACCGTGGCGCGGCATTTGACGGAGGCAGTCCGGGCATTGGCGCGAACAGTTTCAACTTCAAGAACTAATTGATCGCCCGGCACAACAGGTTTACGCAATTTCACGCGGTCCAAACTCAGCAGCATGGCCACGCGTCCGGAATGTTCCAGAGTTTGGCTGAGCATGAGTCCGCCCAATTGCGCCATGGCCTCCACAATCAACACGCCCGGCATAATCGGGGTGCCTGGATAATGACCTTGAAAAAACGGTTCGTTCATGGTGACATTTTTCACGCCAATAGCGCGGCGATTTGCGTCCATTTCAACAACGCGATCAACCAACAACATTGGATATCGATGTGGCAAAACTTTTGCAATGGCGCGCGCGTCCATGGCTTGACCAGCCACCAAACTTTCGGCCAAGTCCGCCGCCTTCATGGCGCGCAAAAGTCGCTGGCACATTTGCCGATTCAGTCCGTGACCACTGCGGTGCGCAACAATGCGGCACTGCACGGGGCGACCAGCCAAATATAAATCGCCAAGCACATCAAGTAATTTGTGGCGCACGGGTTCATCGCTAAAACGGAACGCATTTTCAATTGGACCATTGTCGCCAATGACCAGGGCGTCGCGCACGGTGAGATGGCGGCACAAGCCGGCCGCCCAAATGGCCTCGGCTTCTTCTTGCAAACTAAATGTGCGAGCTGGCGCAATGTCGGAGGCGTAGTCACTGCGCGTGGGATCAAAAACCATGGTTTGGCGCGGTATTCTGAGCTCTTTTGCGCCGTAGTCCAAGTCGTATGAGATTTCCATTCCCTCGCCGTCGCGTGGCAGCGCGGCAATCATGGAGTCGGCATCCTCCACAACAATGGCTTCGCGCAAACGAAACACTCGTCGCGGCGCGTCTTGCTCAATCAAACCAGCTTCGCAAATAGGTTGCACAAACGGCATCGCGCTGCCATCACCGCAAGGCAACTCTGGTCCATGCAGACGCAAAATAGCGTTGTCAACGCGCAAGCCTGCAAGCGCGCTCATGCAATGTTCAATGGTGTCAATGGTGACATCGCCACCGCGCAATGTTGTGCGCCGTGGCTTGGGTAACACATGCGTCACCAACGCGGGAATAGTCACGGTTGGATTCAAGTCCACGCGTTCAAAAATAATTCCGGTTCCAGGCGGCGCGGGTGTGATTTCTAAAATCGCCTCTTCGCCAAGCATCAATCCTTTGCCACGCACAATGGCCACGCGCGCAAGCGTTCGTTGCGGATCAACGGTGGTCCCGCGCAGTTGCCCAGTGGGAAGAACTTTGGTGGCGACAGGTTTCATTGGACTTTCGATGGACCTTTCAGCGGGTCCTTCGCGGGGTCCTTTATCTGTTCCTCCAAGAGTGTTCGTAACTTGCGTGACCATTGTGGCAATTTACGGATTGCGGCGATCACACGCAATTCCTCTCGGATGTCCTGAGCTGGCATTCCACCCCACGTGGCGCCAGCTGGAATGTCGTTCATCACGGCGCTTTTTGCCGCCAAACGCGCTCCGTCGCCAATGGTTTTGTGGTCACCAATGCCGCAATAGCCACCAATTTGCACGCCATTGCCAACCGTCACGCTGCCAGCCAAACCACTCATGCCCGCGATCACGGTCATGCGTCCAATGCGGCAACCATGTGCGATCTGGCACAAATTATCAATCTTGGTTCCCGCTCCAATTTTTGTTGAACCAAACTTGGCTCGGTCAACGCACGTGTTGGCGCCAATTTCAACATCATCATCCAGCACAACATTGCCAGTGTGTGGAATGCGCGTCAAACTTTTTCCATCGGCGGCGGGACGATACCCAAATCCGTCGCCGCCAATAACGGCGGACGCATGAATGATCACGCGCGCGCCAAGCACGCAGCGCTCATCAATAAATGCGTTGCTGTGAATGATGCAGTTTTCTCCCAAAATCACGTTTGCCGCAATGCGTGCGCCGCTATGCAACACGCAACCATTTCCAATATGCGAACCGGCGCCAACACTCACCAGCGCGCCAATGCGCGCGTCTTTGCCAATGATTGCGCTTGCATCAATGACCGCCGATGCATGCGCGCCAACTGAGGGAAGGGTGGTCGGCGGGGCGAAAATTGCCAGCACCTTGGCCACAGCAAGATCGGCGTTGTCGACGCGAATCAACGCGCGCGAATGGCCCTGAGCGCCTTGCGCAGAAGTAGGTGAAATACCGTGATTTGTTGGCGAATTTGAAAGTTCCGTCTTGACTTGGTTTCCAACAATGGCAATACGCGCGCGGCTGTGATCCCACAATTTTGCGTGTGCGTCGCTGGTGATAAATGTCGCCTCATGTTCCGTCGCATCCGCCAGCGACGACAGCCCTGTGAACGCAATGTCGCCAGCGCCATCAAGGGCGCCGCCCACCAACGTCGCCAGCTGGGAACTTGTCTTGGGTATCAACGTGAATTCCTAATGACCGCTGGGGTCACTTCCCTTGTCTCTTGGAAAAATTCTCGTTCATTTGTTTAATGACAACATCGCTGATGTCTATTGCGGGATTGATCCACAACATGCGACGACCAGAAATTTGCGTCATGACAGGGCGCGTGTCCTTTGGATCAAATGGCGGAGTCGCGTCGTCAAGAAAGACGGCGTCAATTTGTTGAGCCTTGCAAATATCTCCCAGTGAGGACTTGATGGCTTGATAGGTGTTTTTCAGCAGGAGATTTTTTTCCATGTCGAACTTGCGCCGCGAGAATTCGTCAAAGGCCTTCATGTTGCCCACGGCCTCTTGAATTTTCTTAGTGGTCTCAAAAAAGCCAGGGGAATCTGCCTTAAAATTCTCAAGTTCGGCCTGCAGGGATTGGGCAATCTGCCCCAGTTTTTCATTCTTGGCGTTCAGTTCCTTGGCGGTTTCCTCAAGGCGCTTTTCGCCTGCTTTGTGCTCATCAAGGCCGCTATACAAGCGCTCAAGATCCACGGTTGCAATGACGGTTGGTTTTTCAAACGAGTTGAAAGCCCACAAAGAAATTGCGGCAAGCGCTACGAACAGTGTGATTGGCAGGGGAGAGAGGCGACGCATGTGATTTCTCCAAAAGTGGGTTGGTTTTAAGTGGACATCAATCAAGACAGAGTGCGAATCATGGAAAAGCCAAGTGAGATGTGAGGCACAAATCAGAAATTATTTTTTAGCTGGACCAACAGAGGCTGGCGCGGCCGCGTGGGTGTTGTTCATGCGCACAATCAACTTGTCGCTGACATCCGTAGCGGGGCTGGCAAAAATAATATTGCGGCGACCAATTTGCTCAAGCACTTGTTGGGCAAGCGGAACCTTGACCTCTCGATTAGTCATGATTTCATTTGTTCCATCATTCACAATGATGTAGTCATAGCCTTCGCTCTCCGCAAGCTTGGCGCTTTCCTCGCGTAAATTGCGATAAATGCTTTGCCACATCAAGCTATTTTCCAAATCAAGCTCGCCGCCCTTCAACGTGGCCCATTGCTCAAGTTGCAATTGCTCAAGCACCACTTGTTCGGCAATTCGTTGTTGCTCCGCGGCGTCTGTCGCGCTGGAAGCTTGTTTAATTTCAGCTTCTAATTTGCGCTTGCGGCTGTCGGCCTCGTCGCGCATTTGATTTTGCAGCGCGGTGAGTTGCACTTCCCAATCTGATTTTTCCTGAAGTTTGTCCAAGACCTTCGCCAAATTAATGCTGCCAATTTTGGTGGCTTGGGCGGGCGCCATTGGACGGCTTACGCCCCAGGCGAATGAGCCCAGTCCAAAGGCGACTAGTGAGGCAATGACGACGGTTTGCATTTGAAATTTGTTCATAGGGGTCTTCTATAGATAGAGGGAGAGTGTAAGTGCCGCGCTGAAAGTTTGCCCAACGATTTATGCTGTGAATTCCTATCAATTTGTTGGGCAATCAAACAAGAACTCGGTATCCGCAACTTAGAAAGGAAGTTCGGCGTTGAAAGAGAACACTTGGGTTTCGTCCGTGTCCTGTTTCATTAACGGAACCGCAAAATCCAGCGCGATTGGGGCGGGACCAAGCGCGCCAATGTACAAACGCAAGCCCACTCCAACGCTGACCCGGTATTGGTAGAACCCAAGCGGATTTGGAATATCACCCGCGTAGCTATTGCCAGTCACGGTTCCGGAATCCACAAAGGCGACGGCGGTGATGACGTCTTGGAAGACCGGCGTTTCATATTGCGTGCCTGCGAAGAACATGAACTGACCGCCAATGTTTGTGGCGGGCGCGCCGTTGCTTGGACCTTGATCCGTTGGCGGATAGGAGTTTGGATATCCCTGCAACTGATAGGTCACAGGACTGATGGTGCGGAACGCGAAGCCGCGCAATGAGCGACCACCCAAATAGAAACGTTCAAACACGGGCGCATTGTCGCCGGCGATATAGCCCATTTGGGAATTAAATCGCAGCGTGGTTTTGCGGCCAAGAAAATCCTCATCCAATGTGAGAAACGTGGTGTAACTGCCGCGCAACATTGGAAAGCTGTAAGAGCCTCCGTACATGCTGGCGGTGACTTCGGAAACCGAACCAGCGCCTGGGCGCGTTTTGCTGTCAACGGTGTTGCGCGAAATGGATGTGGAAATCACGCCAAATTGACTTGGGCCCGCCTGGTCATTTTCAACAACCAACGGAGTGCCATCTTGAAATTGTGTCAGCGTGACATTTTCAAGACGCACGTTGGTTCCAAATGTCCAGAAGTCGCCAAGACGTCGACCAGTTCCAAATCCCAACGTTGTGCGTTCTTCGGTCCATTGAGGGTAGATGCGATTGCGATAGGACAAACTTGTGTTGCCCGACCAATCGCTTTCAAATAAATGCGGCTCGCCCAGCGAGATGGAGTAGGTGCTCACATCAATACCTGGTTGAATGGCAATGGTGAATGTTTGGCCCGCGCCACGGAACGCGCGTCCCGCCGTGAATTCACTGAACGAAGTCGGCACGTCGGCGATGTCAAAGTTGTATTGATTCAAAGAAATTTCACCGCCGAACCCTTGATCGGTGCCGATGGCCAAACCAAAATTCACGCTGCCTGTGTTCTTCTCTTTCACTTCCACCAGCACGTCGCGCGTTTGTGGATGGTCGGGGTCGGGCTCTTGCGGCGTGACGCGAATGTCGTTGAACAAGTTGGTGGATTTCAGGCGGATTTGCGTGAGTTCAATTTCGCGTCCGTCCATGGGGCGCCCTGGTTGAAAGCGAACCATGCGGCGGATAATTTTATCACGCGTAATGAAATTGCCTTGAATTTGCACCAATCCAGTCTCAAAGCGATCACCCTCGGTGACGTTGACCAGCATGTCCACTTCGGCTTCCTCACCCGAACGCACATAGGTTGTGGTGACCTTCGCGTTGATGTAACCCATGACAAAGTACGAGGTTTGAATGCTCTTCACGCTCGCGTCAATGCCTTTCTTTTGAAAGGCGTCGCCAGGGCGAATGACCATCAATGAACGCAATTGCTCGGATGAAAAAGTTTTTAACTCCCCGTCGCTGCCCGTGCCTTCAACGCGCACGGAGCGCAGTCGATACTCGCGGCCTTCGTCAATGACAAAGACAACCTTGGCCTCTTTCTGATCGGAGTTCAGTTCAACTCGTCGATCAACGCGCACGTCAACAAAACCATGATCCTTGTAAAATTTATCCAGCGTGGCAACATCGTCCACTAAGGCTTCCTCATCCAAGTTGCCTTTTCGGAAAATAAAAATCCACGGTTTGGTCTTAATTTCCGCGGAAAGTTGCTTGTCTGGAAAAGTGCGGTTGCCCACAAATTCAACTTCTTGAATGCGCACGCGTGGACCTTCCACAATGCGGAAAATTAAAATTCCGGAATCCTTCAGACGCGATTCATCCACCGTGATCTCCACCAAATAATGACCTTTATTGCGGTACAGGTCCTTCATTTTCAAAATGCTTTGTTCCAGCAAAAAGTCGTCGCGCGGACCGCCCGGATACAACGGAATGACGGCGCGCAATTCCTGATCGCTCACCGCTTTGTTGCCCACTGTTTGAATGTCAAGAACCAAACTTTGTTCAATCAATGTGTAGATGACTTCAACCGTGCCGTCGGGTTGCAGAGACGCTTCCGCCGTGACTGTTTCAAAATGACCCAGGCGATACAGACTGGCCACGTCGGCGCGCACCGCCAGTGATTCGTAGGGCTCGCCCGCGCCAATGCGCAGATTGTTCTTGACTTCCTGCTCGCTGATTCTGCTGAGACCCTTGATGGTTACCAATGAGATTGGTCGATCGGCGAAAGTTTGGTCCTCAATGTCGCCAGCGCGCGAGATGGGCGCGGGCAATGCGATCATGACGAACAGCATGATCAAAATAAAATTGAATCGCCATATTTTCGGGCGACAACCCGAGCAACGGCTTTGGCGGACGGGCCTTTTCATTTCTACTTTGCAGGATAACCGTGTGCAAGAATGGGCGCACACACTGAAACAAACCCGCGCCACTAGGAAAACAATTTTAGACCGCATTGCCTCCACGCAATCAAAGTTGGTTGCTAGGCTTGGGGTTGTTATGGCTATCCGACTTGACGAACTTGCCAACACAATTGGCGCCACATTGCGCGGAGACGGCGCCACTCTGGTGCATTCCTGCGCCCCGATCGACCGCGCCCAGGTTGGTCAAGTCAGTTTCCTTGCCAATAGAAAATATGCTGCGCATTTAGCCACAACCAACGCCTCCGCGGTCATTGTGGTCAGCGGCGAAACAGCAAAGGCGGGTGTGGCCACATTGGAGGCAGTCGATCCATACTTTGCATTTCGCCAGGCCATGGTCGCGCTTCATGGCTTTCGAAAACATCCAGCGCCAATCCTTGCGTCGCAGAAAAATAATTCCATTTCGGAGCGCGCTGTCATTCATGCAACCGTGCAACTAGGTCGCGATTGCGTGGTCCATGCGGGGGTGGTGCTTGAGCGCGGCGTGACGCTTGGCGCACGCTGCGTGATTTATCCCAACGCCTATGTTGGCGAAGGTGTGAATATGGGCGATGATTGCATTGTGTATCCAGGCGTATGCATTTATGACGGGTGCGTCATTGGCAATCGCGTCACATTGCACGCCAACACGGTGATTGGCAGCGACGGATTTGGTTTCGCAACGCACAAGGGGCGCCACGAAAAAATTCCTCAGTCGGGCATTGTTGTTCTAGAGGACGATGTGGAGATTGGATCATGCTGTGTGATTGAGCGCGCCGCGATGGAAGAGACGCGCATTGGCGCGGGAACGAAATTCGCGGATCTGATTTCAATTGGACATGGAACACGCATAGGCAAGCATTGTTTGCTTGTGAGTTTGGTGGGCATTAGCGGCAGCGTGGACATGGGCAACTATGTTGTATTGGGCGGGCAAGCTGGCGTGACTGGACATTTGTCCATCGGCGACGGCGTGCAAGTCGCGGGCAAGTCCGCGGTGGTTGGTGACATCGCACCTGGAATGCGGGTTGCCGGCGTTCCAGCCATTGAAAGCGATATCTCATTGCGAAATCATCTTGTTTTTCGAGATCTGTACGGCATGTCTCGAAAATTAAAATCGCTTGAACGTGAAGTCGCCAAACTTCAAGACGCCAAAAAGAGCGCGGGCATATCCAGCCACGAAAATCCTTCTTCAACAAATCCACCCTTGTAAAATTCAGCACAGGAAAAAAATGACAACAGCAACACTTTTAGAAACACCGTTCCACGCCATGCACTTGCAGCACCACGCCAAAATGACGGACTTCGCGGGTTGGGACATGCCGCTGCATTTCGGATCCATTCTTGACGAGCATCGATGGACGCGCACGTCCGCCGGCTTCTTTGATGTGAGCCACATGGGTCGAATTAAATTCACTGGCCGACATGCGCGGCGATTTTTGGATCGCATTTGCACGCGCGGAATTCTTGGCATGACCAAAGGCTCGGTGCGCTACGGTTTGGTGTTGAATGAGCAGGGCGGTTGTCGCGACGACATCCTGGTGTACTGCTTGGAAGAGGACGAATATTTAATGGTGTGCAATGCGTCGAATCGCTTGAAATTGCTGCAGCATTTTGCGGAAAATAAGGGTGATTTGGTTTTCAAAATGGACGACCAAACCGCCTCCACCGCCATGGTCGCGTTGCAAGGACCCAAGGTCATGGATTTAGTCAGCACCATGAGCCGCGAAATCCCAACGCTGAAGCGCTATCGCTTTGTTGAAAAAAGTTTAATGGTGGTGAAGTTGCTCGTCAGTCGAACGGGGTACACAGGCGAGGACGGCGTGGAAATTATTTTGGGCGCGGGCATGGCCAAGTTGGCGCTCAGCATGCTGCTGAAAGACATGGGCGGCGCGACAAGCGTGATCAAGCCGTGCGGTCTTGGCGCGCGCGACACGTTGCGCATGGAAGCCGGCATGCCGTTGTATGGACACGAGATTGACGAGACTGTTGATCCGTTGACGGCGGGATTGAACTTCGCGGTGAAAATGGACAAGGGCGCGGGCGATGAACGCGAAGTGCGTTTCATTGGTCAAGATGCGCTAGAGAAAATTGCCAAGGCGGGGCTGAAACAAAAGTTGGTTGGATTGAAATTGCAGGGTCGTCGTAGCGCGCGTCAAGGGATGAATGTCATCGCAAGCGGAGCAGGCGGCGATCGCGTTGTTGGTCGCGTCACCAGTGGGTGCTTGAGCCCAACGCTTGACATGCCTATTGCCATGGCCATTGTGGATATGGATATTGCCGAGAAAATGCCCGCGTTAATGGTGGATCTGGGACGCGAACGCGCTGAGGCCGCGGTCTATCAACTGCCGTTTTATAACCCGACAAAGCCTGGCAAATCAGCGACTTGATTCAATATTGGAATACGTTGCGCTTGCGCCTTGTTCTATTTATGTATTGCCGATTTTGGGAAGCAGCGCGACCACATTTCTTGGTGAGTTAGATCCAGCGCTTTGTACAAAAATTTTTGCGCGTTGTCTCACAACGCCGCGAACAAACTTAACGATCCGTTTTTGGAATTTTAATGCTTGGCACTTTGTTCGTGCGCGCCAATGAATTCTTGACACCAGAAACTTGGCGCGGCGATTCATTGTCGTTGGGCGCATCTGTTTCACCAACCGAGAAACGCAATGGCTTGTCGTCCATCATGCGCGTGTAGAGTTTTTTCAGGGCGTCCACTTCAATTTGACGCACTCGTTCACGGGTCAATCCCACTTGGTCGCCAACTTCTTTCAGTGTCAATGGCTCTTGACCTTCCAGTCCAAATCGCAGGCGCAACACATGCGCATCGCGGTGGTCAATGGAGTCCAACAATTTTAAAATCACTGAGAAATCCTCGCGCGAACTAATTTTTTCCTCGGGGCCGGAATTGCGCGTGTCGGCGAAAAGATCGTTGAAGTTGGGCTCTTCGCCACCAATTGATTTTGGCGCCTGATTGGGCGAGTTATAAGCGGTAATCGCCTTCTTCACAATATTCAGTTTGCGCACTGGAATACCCATGATTTTGGAGAGTTCCAAAATGGATGGTGGCCGCGAATTCTCCGATTCAAATTTGCGCGTTTCAATTTTCCAACGCGCGATCAGTTCCACCATATAGGCGGGAATATGAATGGCTTGCTGGGAGTTGATCAAGGTTCGCTTGATGGCTTGCTTGATCCACCAACTTGCATAGGTGCTAAATCGTGCGCCTTGCGCGGGATCAAATCCTTGGGCGGCGCGAATCAATCCCACATTGCCTTCCTCAACCAAGTCAGAAAGGGAAAGTCCGCGGTGAGAATAATGTTTTGAAATGGCAATGACCAATCTCAGATTGGACTTGATCATCAATTCAATGGACTCGTTTCGAAGTTTGCTTTGCTGCGGGTCGCAGTCATCGCAGTTGTTGACAATCTTCCAACCTAAAATCTTCTCCGATTCCGGAGTCAACAACGGCGTTGCGCCAATTTGGCGCATGTATGTTTGTAAATCAGATGTAGCAAATACTCTCGCCATAACTTCTTTTTGAAAGAGACTCCCAGCCACTCTACACGGATAGCATAGTTGCCCTGCGCCTTAAAACCCTACCCGAAATGATTTAAATTCGGAAGTTGCGCGCCCCTTGGAAGAACCCCCTCAAATAAAAAGATTTTGTGAGCTAGCATGGTTTCATGTCCAGCCCCAGCGATCTAACCCCCATTTTAAAGGATTGGCAGTGGCAATCCGGGGTCTTTGGCGCCAGAACCCTGTCGGGGCATGATGGAAGGCTGTTAATTCAGGTGCGCTTGGAACTTGGAATTATTCAAATGGAAGCCGATGGGCGGCCCGACGGCAACGCATCGGGTGGATTTGGATCTGTGCTTGACCGCGTTCGATCGCAACTTGCGATTCTTGGCGGGCCGGCCACCGGTGGTGGATCGCGTCTGAGCGCGGATGACGTCTCCGATTTAAGCGGCGAGATTTTGCTCTTTCGCCAACGCGCCATGGCGTGCGCGGTGTTGGAATTATGGCCAAGGGTTCGACGCGACGCGCTTCACAATATTGAAATTCTTGAATTGCTCTGGACGCGAGGCGTCGACAACCCGCAGCGTTTGCATAGTGAATTGTGGCGCGCCAATGAAATCAAAATGCAAGTGCGCGCCGAAGTGGCCGTTGCGCTATCGGCGGGAAGAAAATCAGAAGCGGGGCTCGCAATTGACCGCGGTTTGGAAGCACTTGAAAAATCATTTCAGCGCGCCGGAGCCGTGGATCAATTTGAACGCTCTATTGAAACACAGTACTTGCGCGGCTTGCGCGAGTCGCTCACATTGAAATTGCCAGCAAGTCAACGCCTTGAATTGGAACGGCGAATGTTGGTCGCCATTGGTTGCGAGAATTTTGAATTGGCGGCCATACTTCGTGATGAATTGCGACAGATGGGGCCTTCATTGTGATGTGGGCGCAATACATTGGCGCCAGTTTTTTTGCCGTGATTGGATTGGCGTGCGTGGTGGTAACGCCACTCGGCTTGCCTGGAACATGGATCATGATTGGATTGGCGGGAATGTCTGACGCGGTCGTCTTGGGGATGTGGCCGGCGCAAGACATTCCATTTGGAATTTGGGCGATGGTCATCGCTGTCCTTGCGGGAACCACGGGCGAAGTGCTTGAATTTGTCGCAGGCGCGCTGGGCGCCAAGGCTGGTGGCGCGTCGCGCAAGGGCGCGGTTGGCAGCATGATTGGAAGCGTCATTGGTCTCATCATTGGAACAATCTTCATTCCAATTCCGCTTGTAGGTTCCGCTATTGGCGCAATCGCGGGCGCGGTTGTTGGCGCGATTGCGGGTGAAAAAATCCATGGGCGCGACATGAAAGATTCACTCAAGCCCGCTGCTGGCGCGGCCATCGGAAGAATTCTTGGCGCGCTTTCCAAAGCGCCGTTCGCCCTGATCGCATGGTTTGTGTTGGTGTGGGACGCGTTCACCTAATTTGCGTGCCCATGTTCATGCGGCGTTGATCGGGTGCGCCTGCTGACAAGAGACACAATTTGTGCCAGCAGATCTTGAGTGAAAAATCAGATTCGCAAAATCATGTGCGCACAATCACTCGCCTACATCGACATTCTCCAAATCTTCAACGCGGGTCAGAAGATTGCCTTTCAGAGTCACGCACAGTTGCGGCGTACCCTCAAAGCGCAAAATAAATGTGCGACACTTCATGGTGTCATCTGCCGATGTCGCTGTCATATGTTGCGCGGCTCTATTTTCTTGCGGATTGCATTTCTCATGCAGCTCATGCGCCCAGCCGCGAGCGATGGGTTCCACAATTCCACGGCCGCCATCCAATTCGCGCGCGCTTTGAAGTGTTAAATACAAGCCGCGATGTTTGGCAATCGCCTCAACAACCATGTGATCATGCACATTCATCGCGGTCAGCAGGCTGGGGCAACGCCAACATAAAGTTTCCCGCGCATCCGGCTGCACAATCGCCGCTCCAGCCAAAAGCCAGTCAAAATGATGGCGTCCGTCGGTTGTTGTGTGGCGAAGAATTGCGGTTTGCAGGGGGTTCATTGGTCAACACGCTATTGCACGGAAGACCTTATCATCTCGACGCCCATGACTCACTTCACCAAAATTATCGTCGCTTCGCTTCTCGCAACGCCATTGTTGGTTGGTTGCAGCAGCACGCCCCCCATTGAAAGCACCACCAACGCGGCGCAGCACTACATTGACTTTGATCAATGCGCGGAAGCCGCCGATTTAATTCGACCCGTTGTTGTGCAGTGGCCCGGTGAATGGAAGGCGCAATTTATTTATGGCAAAGCCGAATTATGCCTGAACGATTTACCCGAAGCGCGTCACGCGCTTGAGGCCGCCAACGCGCGCATGCCGAGCAACATGGACGTTGTGTTTGCCCTGGCGGATTGCATGGAAAAGCAAAAAGATATTCCAGAGTTGTACTTGCTTCTTCGCAACGCCGGCGCGGAGTTTCGTAGCGCGGAGGCATACGTAAAGCTTGCGGAAATCGCGGACAGCACCGGCGATATGGATTCGGAAAAAACAGCGCTCTTAGCCGCCATTGAACTCGACGAGGGCTACGGCATGAAGCGAATCATTAGTCCATATCTGCAAATGGCTGCGCTGCAAGACAAGCTTGGCGATAAAGCCGAAGCACTGCGCCGATTGCGCCAGGCCTACGGCGTGAATCCAAACGATCCACGCGTTCAATCGGCTCTGCAAGAGCGCGGACAAGTTCTTGGTCCAACCCTGGCCCTGCCTGGTGGAATTTAATTTCGTGCCGCGATGAGCCGGCGTAACACACGCAACGCTGGTGACGCAGATCGTCTACTCAGCCAATTCACCGCGCTTGGTGATGTTGTTCGTTTGCGTATGTTGCAACTTTTGACCGACGAGGAATTGAGCGTTGGCGAGTTGGCGCGCATTGTGCAAGTGCCGCAAAGCACCGCGAGTCGCCATCTGAAACCTTTGCTTGATGGTGGGTGGATCGCGCGTCGCAGCGACGGCACCGCGGGTTTGTATCGCATGGCCAACGCCACCATGCCGGATGATTCCAAAGCATTGTGGGAAGTGGCGCGCCAAAGTATTCAAACCCATCCCGAGGTCGCGCAAGATCGCCAGCGCATGTCCAGTGTGATTTCGTCTCGCCGTGTGGATAGCGAGGCGTTCTTTGGCCGCATGGGTGGCGAATGGAGCGATGTTCGTCAGAAACTTTTTGGCACGCGCCTCACCAACGCCGCGCTGCTGGATCTTTTGGATCCCGACACCGTGGTCGCTGATTTGGGTTGTGGTACCGGCGAGGCCAGCGAAGTGTTGGCTGGGTTGGTGCGCAAAGTCATCGCGGTGGACCGTGAAAAATCAATGTTGGATGCCGCGCAGAAAAGACTTGCGCATGTGAAGCATGTGGAATTTCGCCGCGGCAGCATGGAAGCCTTGCCGTTGAAAGATGGCGAAGTTGATCTTGCCATTGCCATGCTTGTGTTGCATCACATTGTGGATATCGAAGCGGCGCTGAGTGAAGTCGCGCGCGCGCTCAAGGCAAACGGGCGGTTGTTTATTGTTGATATGGTGGCGCATGATCGCCGTGCGTATGCCGCCAGCATGGGCCATGTGCATTTGGGATTTTCCGCCGACACCATTCGCCGTGTGGCCAAATCGGCGGGTTTTGAATTACTGCGCTATCGGTTGCTTGCCAGCGATCCAGTGGCAACTGGTCCGGGTTTATTCACAGCGTTGCTTGGCAAAAAAGCAAAATAATCTAATTCAAGCACGTGCATCCCATCGCAATGTGGCGGCGCGCTCGGGAAGACATGCAGGTTCACTGGCGACATAAAAGAACTTGTTTCAAATAAAAAAGCCGCGGAGAGTATCTCCGCGGCTTCATGGGTTCACACTGTTCAGAAGCGAATTACTTCTGATCTTTGACTTCAAACTCGGCGTCAATCACATCGTCTTTGCCGCCTTGGGTCTTGGTCTCGCCCGCGCCTTCGCCAGGCTTTTGACCAGCGGAACTGGCCTCATAAACGGCTTTGCCAAGTTCCATTGCGGCATCATTCAAGTTCTTCATGGCCGCTTGAATGGACGCCTTGTCCTCGCCCTTGAGTTTGTCCTCTAGGTTTGACAACGCGCTCTCCACTTTGCCACGGCTGTCCTGCGAAATCTTTCCGCCATGCTCCTCCAAACTTTTCTTGGTGGAGTACGCCAACGCTTCGCCCTGATTGCGCAGGTCGATCAGTTCGCGCCGAGTTTTGTCGGCCGAGGCATTTTGCTCAGCTTCTTGACGCATGCGGGTCACTTCTTCCTTGCTCAAACCGCTCGAGCCAGTGATGCGGATTTCCTTCTTGGTGCTGGTGGCCTTATCGGTTGCGGAAACATTCAAGATTCCGTTGGCGTCAATGGCAAACTCAACCTCAATTTGCGGCAATCCACGCGGCGCTGAACCAATTCCCGTCAAGTCGAAACGACCTAGGCTGCGGTTGTCCGCGGCGAACTCGCGCTCGCCCTGCATCACGTGAATGGTGACACTGGTTTGATTGTCCGCGGCCGTGGAGAACGTTTCCTTCTTGCTGGTTGGAATAGTGGTGTTGCTCTGGATCAGCTTGGTCATGACGCCACCAAGCGTTTCCACGCCCAGTGAAAGCGGAGTGACATCAAGCAGCAGAACATCCTTCACATCGCCTTGCAACACTGCGCCTTGAATTGCGGCGCCAATGGCAACCACTTCATCAGGGTTGATGCTGCGATCAAGTTCTTGCGTTTGGAAAATATCCTTGGCAATGTCTTGCACCTTTGGAATACGAATGGATCCACCAACCATGACCACTTCTTGAATGTCCTTGGCGGACAACTTGGCGTCACGCAACGCTTGCTCGCATGGACCACGCAAACGATCAAACAAATCCTTGCACATGTCCTCAAAACGAGAGCGCGTGACGGTGACTTGCAAATGGCGCGGACCACTTTGATCCGCCGTGATAAACGGCAAATTCACCACTGTTTCAAGTTGATTTGACAACTCAATCTTGGCTTTTTCCGCGGCTTCCTTGAGTCGTTGCAAAGCCATAGCGTCCTTGCGGACATCAATGCCTTCCTTCTTGCGGAATTCCTCGGCAATGAAATCGATCAAGCGTTGATCAAAGTCGTCGCCACCAAGATGGCCATCGCCGTTGGTGCCCATGACTTCAAACACGCCGTCACCAATATCCAAAATGCTGACGTCGAATGTTCCGCCGCCCAAATCAAACACGGCAATGCGGCCATTCTTTTTCTTTTCTAAACCATAAGCCAAAGCCGCGGCGGTTGGCTCATTGATGATGCGCTCCACTTGAAGACCAGCGATTTCGCCGGCGTCCTTGGTGGCTTGGCGTTGACTGTCGTTGAAATACGCAGGCACGGTGATGACTGCGCGATCCACTTTCTCGCCAAGATAATCCTCGGCCACTTTTTTCAGCTCTTGCAAAATCATTGCGCTAATTTCTGGCGGTGTGTATTCCTTGCCGCGAATTTCCACCTTGACCAAATCCTGCGAGCCACCGGTGACCGCGTACGGCACCATTTTCTCTTCGCCTTCAACTTCGCTGTGACGGCGACCCATGAAGCGCTTGATGCTGAATACGGTGTTCTTTGGATTGGTCACTTGCTGATGGCGCGCAGGCTGGCCAACCAGTCGCTCGCCCTTTTCAGTAAATCCGACAACGCTTGGGGTGGTGCGGCTGCCTGAAGTGTTGATTAACACTTTGGGTTGACCACCCTCCATGACGGAGACGCATGAATTTGTTGTTCCTAAATCGATTCCAATAATTTTTCCAGCCATTGTTGTGTTCCTTTTCTGTCCTCGAAATTTCGGGGACAATTGCATAGTGCAAGAGCGATGCCAAACATATTAGAATCTATTTCTCTTTGTCAGAATGCCTATTCAAGAGGGGTTTGCAAGCCGATAGAAGTAGCATGTTGCCCCAATTTCCATTTTTAACATGCCGCCGACCAATGCATTCTGCCAAAGCGGCACCCGTGGAATTTTTGGCATGACCGAGGCGGCCGTACAAACCGCGGAAGAGCCATTGTCTACACCTCGCCGCACGCGTTGGGATTGGGCAGCCATGGCCATAGATACCGCATGGTTCAGTTTGTTTTTGGTGTGGCTTATCGGGCGAATTGTCGGGGATAGAAATAGTTTGGTGCAGTGGATTTCCTGGATTCCAACTTTGGGTGTAGTCGCATTCGGGTGTATGTGGTTGGCGTGTCGGGCAGGGGATCGTCGCCGACATCGATTTCGTAGGTGGGGCGGATTAGCGTGCGCGGCGTTATCTGTTGGCGCCGCGGTGCGCGGAGATTTTTGTCCGTGGACGGATCGTGTCGCACCATCACCGCAAGACATTCATATTGTGCAGTGGAATACGGATCACCCAAGCGGCAACGATCCGCGCAGCATGGAAGCGCTTGCCACTCTTTCTGCGGAGCATCCAGCCGATTTATTTTTGATCAGCAACCGAGGTTCAATCACAACTCAAGAATGCGTTCATGCATGGGCTGGTTCAAATTTTTCCAGCGTGGGAGCAGGACCGTTCGCATGTGTCACCACATTTCCAATTGAAGAAGCCAGAGTGATTGCGGCGACGGGGAAGGGCAACGATATGGTGTGGGTGGCCAAGTTTGTTGTTCGACCTCCATCGTGGAATGGTCGAGCGCTTCGCATAGCCATGGTTGATCTGCCAAGCAAGCCAACATTGTCGCGTATGCAAGTCGCGCAAGAACTTTTGGCAGACATTCGCCGTGGTGATCTTGGCGAAGTGGATATTGTCGCCGGGGATTTCAACGCTCTACCAGGAAGTTTGATTCTTTCCGGCGTCTTTCCAATGTTTCACGACTCTTGGGCGGAGGCGGGCTCTGGCTTGCGCCTTTCATGGCCGCGTTTATTACCATTGTTGTCCATTGATCACGTGTTGCTTGCGCCAGACATGCGAGCTATTTCTAGCGTCACGGCGGACCCCGGAGTTTCCAAGCATCGAATGAATGTGGTTTCGCTGCGACCGCGATAAATGAAGTCGTTTAGCGATCAATTTCTTTTTGAATTGAAGCCCAAATTTTAGGGAATGACTCGTTTGGGATTTCACCAGTGATGCGAGCGTTCAGTTTGGGAGCAAGGAATTTTTCGTTGTTGAACCAGCGAATTTCACCGCCACTGCTGAGGCTGTTGCTGCCTTTCGCATGGTTGAAATCCTTGGCCGATCGCATGCCATCCGTCAATAAAACATTGTTGGCAATGTCATTGAATAAAATTCGTTTGCCAGTTTTTGTGTCGCAACCACCCGCGTATTGATAGTTGCAAAACAATTGGCGATCAGTCGAAACTGGGTGTGTTGAGATATTTTCTAAATCAGCCTGATATGTTTCGAATGAATGATCCCCATGATGAGATGGGCAGTACAAACATTTGCAATTATCTAAATAGCCATACTTCAGTAAAAGTCCAAGACCGTCCCACTCCTCATGGTCGGCAGAGGATTCTTTCGCGGTGATGGCCATAGTGTTTTGGAATTGCTTTGTGTCATATGGAATGCTTGTGGGCATGAATTGACGACTTTGATCATTTGCGTATCCGTTGAACCCGTAATAAATAGAGCGCATGTTGTTTGCGCACATTAATTTTTCAGCGGAGCCGCGCACGCCTTTTAATGTTGGCATCATGATGCCAAACAACAATGCAATAATTGAAAGCGTGACAAGAAGCTCAATAAGACTAAAGCCAGCCGCCGATTTGAATGGTCGGGTCGAAAGGGTCAAAGATGTATCGTCGGTATTTTTCATCCGATAACAACCTTGTCCGCGAGAACGGTCTCGCGCCCAATCCAAACCTCACAACACTATCTTGACACGCATTTTGCAAAAGTACAAATTATTTTGAAATTCTTCGTGACTTTTCAAAAAGTCGCAGTAGGTTCATTGCATGGTGGTTCCTAATCAAGGGAACCGCTTACAACCAGGAGGAGTGGAAATGACCTTTCAATCAGGCGAAGAAGAGTGGGTTTTTATGTCGAAAGTTGCTTCAGGTGATGAAGCCGCAATCGCAGAGTTATACGATGCATTTGGAGCTTTAGTGTTCAAGTCCGCGCGCCAAGTTTTAACGCGCCGCGCCGAAGCCGAAGATGCCGTTCAGGAAATTTTTATCCAGCTTTGGAAGACGGCAGATCGTTTCGACTTCCGCAGAGCGCGATTGGTGACTTGGGTGATGTTGCTCACTCGACGTCATTTAATTGACAAACTGCGTCGCAAGAGTTCGCGCCCAGAAACGCTTGGTTTTGAAGCGGATAACAGCAGTTTTAAGCAAATGAATGAGCGTTCCAACCACGCAGCTCAACCTATGGTGACTTCTGAAGGCAACAATGCAATTCGTGCCAAGATCGCTGAATTGCCTGAACTGCAACGTGAAGTCATTGAGCGTGCGTACATCAAGGGTCATACGCTTCGTGAAGTAAGTGAGCAGTTGAATGTTCCGCTTGGAACCATCAAAAGCGCTCTAAGCCGTGGCCTGGGTCGTCTGCGTGAACGCATGAGTGGTTCGACCGAAGAGATAGCGTAAGAAGTGCAATAAGACCGTTATTTGTTCGACTCTGGTTGTGAGAACAAATCAATGAACGTAAGCCTGCGAAGGATTTCCTTCGCAGGCTTTGTTTTTAGGACCCAAGTTATTTTGCGGGTTATTGATGCAGAAATCTATTTTTCCCATTTCTTGTGGCAGAAAAAACAACGATGAAAAAGTTATTTTTCCAAAAAGGAGAATTGGTTGCAGCCTTCGTCCGCGCTGCTGCGGATATGTCTGACAATCAGGGAGTGGCAAGGGTCAGAACATGACTCTTGGTTACGGGTTTGCTCCTCGTTCGTGGTCTAAGTTGGACTACAGGGGTAAACCTTCAAAAGGGTGTTTGTTGCATCAACTTTGATGTGGCAAACAAACAAGGCTAAAGGGCGTTGGCTCTTTGACCGATGGAGATTGAACCAATGACTACTCCTGAACCAATGCGACGAGATGAATTGCTTGAGATGGCTTCTTTAGACGCCCTAGGAATGCTTGAGGCCGATGAAGCTGCTTTCTTCAGCCGCAGTTTTTTAGAAGCTCCACGCATGGTGCAAGATGAAATTCGCGCTTTGCAAGCCAGTATTGCCTCCGATCTTCAATTGGTTTCCGATGAGGAACCACCTGCGTTCTTGCGTAATAAGGTCATTGGCGCAGTGCTAGAGGAAATTGACCAGGTGAGCCTTGGACTTGCTCCAATCGCAACCATTGGCGCATTACGCAATGCGCGCGCGTCAAATGCGCAGTCTGAACATGGTGTTGAATCCGCGACTCGGTTTGATGATGTTGAACAACATCTTCAAGTTGAACGACGCGCAATTCGTGTGCGTTCAATGAATCGTTCGCTCATGGCGTGGCGCGCTGCGACAGTGGGTTTGGCGGCATCGCTTCTGGCGACATTCATGTGGGTGACTGTCATTGCGAACAAAGCCATGGATTCCAACCGCCTTGCTTTAACTCAAGTGACCGAGGCCGAAATTATTCAGCAGTTGGGAACGAATTTCAACCAGTTTTTATCTTCGCCATGTCAGACTTTGTCTTTGTTGACTACCCGAAATGAGAATGTGGCTGGTGTTCTCTATATCAATCTGAAGACGAACGAGTCCTTCTTGATTGGTTTCGGTTTGCAGACCAACAAGGATTACACAGTTCGATTGAATCACAAAGATGGCTCAAGTGTGCAAATGGGCAAGTTGATCGGCGGCAGCAAGATCACGGGCGGATTGTTAGCGGCCTTGGACATGAACCAAAAAGTGTCCATTGAAGTGCTAGATGACCAAGGCCAAGTTGTGCTGCGCGCAGCGTAATCAGGGTTGAGTTCCAAAATCGAATTTGCAATTTCAAGCCGAGCATTCAATGAATTTGAATGCTCGGCTTTCTTTTTGCCATGCGTTACCTTGTAGGCATGGTGATTTGGTTCAACGGTTCGTTTCTTGGCTCCGACGACGCAAAGCTTTCGCCGCTTGACGCGGGCTTGCAACATGGAGTGGGTCTGTTCGAAACATTGCAAGCGCGCAATGGGCACGTGTTTCGCCTGCAAGATCATTTACAGCGCTTGCGCCGCAGTGCCACCGAACTTGAGTTGATGAGTTCGCTTCATATTGAACCTTTGACAGAGGCGGTTGGAGAAGTGGTGAAGAAGTGGGGCGACAGCGACGCGCGGATTCGTATTACATTGACCGGCGGCGTGGTCAACATGTTGCGAGCCGTGAGGGAAGCAACAGCGGATGACAAGCAAGACGCGGCCGCGCCAGCGCCAGTGCGCACAGATCCAACATTGTTGATCGTGGCCAGCGCGGCCACGCCATTTCCGGCGGAGTTGTTTCAGCGCGGCGTTGGCGTGATGGTGTCGGATCAGAGGGTTTCCAATTCCGATCGCTTTGCGGCGCACAAAACGTTGGCGTATTGGCCGCGCCTATTTGCCTTGCGACAGGCGGCGCGCGCTGGCGCCAGTGAGTCGCTGTGGTTTGACACGCGCGGACAGTTGGCCTGCGGTTGCACCAGCAATTTTTTTCTTGTGAAGGCTGGTGAACTGGTGACGCCGCCATCCGGTGATGAGGACAATTCAAGTCCGGTGTTGCCAGGAATTGCCCGCAAGACTGTAATGGAGATTGCGCAATCCCAAGGCGTGCAGGTGCGGCGCAAGGCGATTTTAATAGACGATGTGTTGGCCGCCGACGAATGTTTTTTAACCAACGCCGCATGGGGCGTGCTGCCTGTGGTGCGAGTTGAAAAAGCCACGATTGGCGCAGGAAAACCTGGTGATTTGACGGGGCGCCTTCGCCAAGGTTGGTTGCAGTTGGTAGCGCAGCAGTGTCCGGCGCAAGCGCGGTGAACGCGCGATTGTGGACAACCTGACGAATTTTGGATGGGGGGTGGAAGGCGATTACTATTGCTTTGTTCGCTAATCAATACTTGAAGAGGAGCTTCAGTGCCCGACGATATTCACGCCACGGAAAGGCCGCAGTTTGTTCACCTTCACTTGCATAGCGAGTACAGCTTGCTTGATGGTGGCAATCGCATGGAGCGCTTGGTTGAGCGTGTGAAGGAGTTGGGAATGGACGCCGTGGCGTTGACCGATCACGGCAACTTGCATGGTGCCGTTGAATTTTACAACGCGGCCCGCGAAGTTGGCGTGAAACCAATTTTAGGAATAGAGGCATATGTCGCGCTGGGCGAGCGCGGTGATCGCACGCACACCGGTGTGAAAGACGGTGGATTTCATCTTGTGTTGCTGGCGGAAAATTTGACGGGGTGGCGCAATTTGATGAAGTTAAGTTCGGATGCGTATCTGAACGGGTTTTATTACAAGCCGCGCATGGACAAAAGCACGTTGGAGAAATGGGGCGAAGGCATCATCGCCATCAACGGCCACTTGGGTTCAAGCATCGCCTATCACTTGAGTTTGTTCGCGCAGAATCAAGACGACAAACATTGGCAAGACGCGCGCGCCGAGGCGGTGTGGCACGCAAAAACATTTGGGAAGAATGAGCGCGGGGAGCCGCGTTTTTACATTGAATTGCAGCGCCACAATGAGGATCAGTGGCGTATTGATCCTCTGCTGCAGAAGTTGGCCAAAGAGTTGAAATTGCCTGTTGTGTGCGACAATGACGCGCATTTTTTGCGCCAAGAAGACCACGACACGCATGACACGCTGTGTTGCATCAGCATGGCCAAGAACAAGGACACGCCGGATCGCATGAAGTATCCGGAGCAGTTGTATGTGAAGAGTCCAGAGGAAATGGCCACGTTGTTTTCAGATGTTCCAGAGTCGCTGCAGAACGCGTGCGCCATTGCGGCGCGTTGCAATGTGGAGTTGCCACATGGCGAAAGTCATGCGCCGATTGTGCGCGTAAAAAAAAATAAACAGAAAAAGAGTTCCGCAACACTTGATCCAACGGAAGTGTTCAAGGAATTTTGCTGCGCGTATGAATTGCAGCCGTTCGACGCCACCAACGCCTCCGATAAGGATCGCGCGGCGGCAAAGAAAGAGTGCGACCAAGCGCTGTATGAATTGGCGGAGGCGGGCTTGGTATGGCGCTACGGTGCGGATGGCATCACCGAGACAATCCGCGCGCGCTTTGAGCGCGAGTTGAGCATTCTCGCCAACAAAAGTATCTCCGCGTATTTTCTGATTGTTTGGGACTTTGTGAATTGGGCTCGTCAGCAGGGAATTCCGGCCATTGCCAGAGGCAGCGGCGTGGGCACCATGGTGGGTTTTGTGCTGGGGCTTTCCAACGCGTGTCCCGAGCAATTTGGGCTTCTTTTTGAGCGTTTCACAGATCCAGATCGCAATGAATATCCCGACATTGACGTGGATATTTGCCAAGACGGCCGCGCCAAAGTGCTGGAGTATGTGCGCCAAAAATATGGACATGTGGCGCAGATCATCACCTTTGGAAGATTGAAGGCCAAGGCCGCTGTGAAAGATGTCGCGCGCGTGATGGGCTTGACCCCGACCGATGGGCAGCGGCTTTCCAATTTGGTCCCAGCGGAATTGAACATCACCCTTGCGGAGGCGATTGAGCGCGAACCTGAATTACAAAATGCAATGAGGGCGGATCCGTTGATTGCGAAAGTGTTGGAACATGCGCAGGCGCTTGAAGGTCACGCGCGTAACGCCAGCATTCACGCCGCGGGTGTGGTTATTGCCACGCGGCCATTGGATGAGATTGTTCCGCTGTGCCGCGCGACAAGCGCGGGCGAAGAAGTGGTCACGCAATGGGACGGTCCAACATGCGAACAAGCCGGTTTGTTGAAAATGGATTTTCTGGGTTTGCGCACGCTGACCACCATTGAGCGTTGTCGCACCATGATTCGTAGTGGTTTGGATGAGAGCGCAATTTGGAGCGCGGTTGGCCGCACGGTGGGCGATGGCGGACCGCATCCGATTGATCTTGATCGCATTCCCACAAATGACCAGCGCGTGTTGTCACTGTTTCGACGCGGCGACACCATGGGTATTTTCCAGTTTGAATCTGGCGGAATGCGCAAGCTGTTGGTGGACATGCAGCCCGACCGTTTAGAGGATTTAATTGCGGCAAATGCCTTGTTTCGACCTGGTCCGATGGATCTGATTCCGGATTTCAACTCGCGCAAAAACAAGCGCCAGCCCGTGCCCAAGTTGCATGATGTGGTGGATCGATTGACCGCCGAAACCTACGGCATCATGGTGTATCAAGAGCAGGTCATGCAGGTGCTGCATCAGTTGGGCGGAATTCCGCTGCGCGCCGCGTACACCATTATCAAGGCGATCAGTAAAAAGAAAACCGATGTGATCGAATCCGCGCGCGCGGAATTTGTCGCGGGCTCCGTCACGCGCGGAGTGGATGCGCAAGACGCCGCGAATTTGTTTGATTTGATTTTGCGGTTCGCCGGCTACGGTTTCAACAAGAGCCACTCAACGGGGTACGCCATTGTCGCGTATCAAACTGCGTATTTAAAAACGTTCTATCCCGCGTTCTACATGGCGGCCGTGCTGAGTTTGGAAAGTCAGGCGCGCAAATTGGAGGAGTGGGCTCTGTATTTGGAGGATTGCAAGAAATGTATTTGGAGCGATTCGACCAAAGCCAAGCCGCATGTTGGCGTGGAAGTTCGACCGCCAGATATGAATTTGAGCGAAAGCGATTTCGCCGTTGTGTTTCCAGATGGAGAACCAGTCGACGCGTTGCATGGTCATGTGCGCTTTGGCTTGCAAGCCATTCAAGGCGCGGGCGAGGCCGCGGTGCGGGCCGCGGTGGAAGAACGCAAGAAAAACGGGCCATTTAAGGACTTTTTTGATTTCTGTGAGCGCGCCGACACGCGCGCGATTTCCAAGGCGACATTGGAGGCCATGGTCAAAGGCGGCGCGTTTGATTCACTGCATGGCGTGCAGGCGCGCGCCGCGTTGGTGGCGTCCATTCCAGAAGCCATTCGCTCTGGGCAGGAGCGCGCAAAAGATAAACGCAGCGGTCAACTGAGCATGTTTGGCGCGTTTGATGAGGCGACACCCGACACCAAGAAAGAAGGCGCGTCGCCGTTGCTGCAAAATGTCGCGCCGTGGGATCGCGCCACAATGTTGGCCATGGAGAAAGAGGCGATTGGGTTCCACGTGAGTGGGCATCCAATGGATGATTTCAAAGATGTGGTTTCAACATTTTGTACGGCTGATAGTCGCGCGGTTGCGGAAATGTCGGGCGACACGCCGTTGGTTTTGGCCGGTGTTGTCAGTCGTCTGCGCGCCACGGTGAGTCAGAAGGGGCGCGATCCCGGTCGGCGCATGGCCATGTTGACTTTGTCGGATCGCTTCGGCCAAGTGGACGGAGTGATTTTTCCGGAGTCCTTCGCGAAATATGGCGAACTTTTGCAGGTCGATCGCATGGTGGTGGCGATTGGTCATTTGGACCAATCGCGCGCGGAACCAAGCATTATTATGGATCGCGTGATTCCAGTGGAGCGCGCGCAGGAATATTTAGCCACCAAGTTGGAAATTCATTTACGTGCGCAGAGCGGTCATACCGACGCGCAATTGCGCGGCGTGTGGAACATGGTGGCTGGTGTGTTGCGGCAAGCCGCCGGCGGAATGCAGGCGCTTGATGGGCGACCAGTTGACACATGGTTGCGTGTGCAATTGGAAGATGGCCGCGAAGTGGTGATGATGGCGCGCGGTTTGCGCGTTGTACCTGATCACAATTTGCTGTCTCGCATTCGCGCAATGTTGGCGGACTTGGGCGAAGCAACAGTGCACGGCGGTTGGATTCCGCCAGGGAAAAAACCGCGCGCCTGGCAAGGCGCGTCGCGCAACTCTGAAGCTATGGCTTGATGACGTTGTGTGGCACGCTGTAAGCGCACGTGAACATGCTCGAGCATCATTTCTATGGCCAGCGCAACTTCACAAATTTCGTTTGTGGTTGAACACGCTCATGGACACAGTCGCTGGATATTCCACCCAGAGCCAGCGCGCGTGTACACAACTCGATCATGGGAGCGAAATTGATTTCCCTGCCACAATTCAATGCGTTCGAGCGCGACTCGATAGCCGCCCCAATGTGGCGGTCGAGGCACGATTTTTCCAGCAAATTTGGCTTCAATCGCGTCTTGCGCCTCTTGCATGGCGGCGCGATTTGCAATCGGCTGACTTTGCGCGCTGGCCCACGCGCTGATCTGGCTTTCACGCGGACGGGTCAGCCAATAGGCGTCGCTTTCCGCGTCGCTTGTGAAAGAGACAGCGCCTTCAATATTGATTTGCCGACCAATTGGATGTTCATCCCAATGAAAAAGAAGTGCCGCGCGCGCGTGCGCCGCAAGCGCGAGCGCCTTGCGGCTTTCGCGGTTGGTGTAGAAGACCGCGCCCCGATCGTCAAAGCCACGCAGTAGCACGGTGCGTGACGATGGATGGCCATCGGAACCCACGGTGGAAAGCGTCATGGAGTTTGGATTTGCCAGCGGAAGTTTTTTTGCTTGTTCAAACCAGTGCGCGCACGCCGCCACGGGATCTGCGGGTGGATGATCAAAATCAAATGTGTTGTTTGTCGCGTTCATTTTTTTCCTTTTGGTTTTTTCGCGCCGGTCAGTCCAAATGTTTCAAGCCATTTCTGAACACTCTCATCGTCCAACTTCACATTGCGATTGGGCGTTTGAGCAATTGGAGTTCGCCGCAAATCACTGACAAGATGTTCCAAGAATGTGGAGCTGGGAATTATTTTAGCGCCCTTGCGCACGGCGGCGCGTTGCACGGCGCGATCGGATGAAACCACAATGTGTTGGCGTGGATGACTGGAACTTTCCAGCAGCGCGGCGATTCGGTCATCGGCTTTTTGCGAGCCTGTCCAAATCAATGTCACCAAACTGCCGCGTGAAAAACTTTGCCGCGAAGGCTTTTGCCCGTCGCAGACCAGGGACACTTTTTGACGGCGGTAACGACTGCGCTCGATCCATCCCGCAAGGTCCGCGGGCTCTGGACCAGCCAATTCAGGCGGTAAAACACCTGTCACATGCAGCACATTCAGGGTGTCGACCAACAAGGGCATGGGTTCATTATGGCTGAAAAATCATAAGCATGACCGCTTGCGGCAACGGCATAAAACGGTCATGATGTGCGGCTCTTTAACTTTAACCCACAAAGGACGACTGAAACTATGGCGATTCGTATCAAGGCTAGAGCTGGTGAATCCGCGGAACAACTTCTGCGACGTTTCAAAAAAATCTGCGAGAAGGAAGGCCTGACCAAAGAGGTCAAGAAGCGCCAATATTACGAGAAGCCTTCCGAGCGCAAGCGACGTGAAGTGCGTCGTCCTCCGCCGATTGAATTGGGTCGACCTGGCGCAGCGACTGGCCGTGAAGGCAGCGCGGGCGTGAAGGCCGGAGCCAAGGGCAAGTCATCCAAGACCGCTGGTGGTCGTGGCATGTCACGAGGTCGCAGCGAGTGACAACAGAAGTTTCTTCCGCAAGCCTGACGCAGGCCGCGAAGAATAGTCCGCAACCCGTGAGTCTTTCACGGTCGCAGAGTCAAGGTGATCCGAAAGCCATTCGTGCTTTCGCGATTGAGCTGGCTCGTTTGTCCTCTGAGTTGAAATGCGAGCAAGTGGTGTTGATCGATGTGCGTGGGCGCAATCAACTGTGCGAGTATTTGGTGATTGTCAGTGGTACAAGCGATCGCCAAATGAAGGCGGTGTCCGATCAGTTGAAGGCCTACGGCGCGCAGCATGGATCGCCGCGTTGGAAGCGCGACCGCGACACAAATGGAACATGGATCGCCGCTGATTTTGTGGATGTGGTGGTTCATTTGTTTGAGCCTGGCCAGCGCGCTTGGTATGACCTTGAAGGAATGTGGGCAGATGCGCCGCGCGTGGAATGGCGACGCACTGTTCCCGCCAAGACCGTGCATGAAACGGTTCCGAGCGCCAAAATCACTGAGGCAAAGTCTCCGCTTGAAATGATCCCCGTTGTGGATGCATCACCCAAGAAGTCTGTGGTCAAGAAGAGTGTGGCTCAAAAGGCTTCAAGCAAGAAAGTTGCTGGCGTGAAAGTTTCGGGCAAGAAACCAGTTGCGAAGAAGCCAGCCGCGAAAAAATCTACAGCGAAGAAGTCCGCGACTGACAAAGTTGTGGGCAAGAAAACTTCCGCCAAGAAGAGCGCGCCGGCAAAGTCCAAGCCTGAAAAGTCCAAGAAGAAGTCCGTCAAAAAATCTTCCCGTCGATAAACCGATTGACCGAGCGAGCGCTTCCAGATTTGAGGCCATGGGGCTGGAATCAAAGGGATTTGCCAACTCCTGAGAGTGGCAAGATTGGTGCGGACTATTTTTTCAGCGGTCGTGATCCGTCGCGGCCTTATGAAATTGAAATTGGCTCGGGCAAGGGAACTTTTTTAGTTCAAGAAGCCACGCGTTGTCCTGAACGGGATTTTCTTGGCGTTGAGAACGCCGGTGAATTTTTTCGCCACTCCACCGATCGTGTGAGTCGACATGCGTTGAAAAATGTCCGCATGCTGTATGCCAATGCGGTGGAGTTTGTCACGCATTGGGTTCCCCACAACAGCGTCGCGATTATTCATTTGTACTTCAGCGATCCTTGGCCCAAGGCGCGCCATCACAAACGCCGAGTTTTGCAGCGAGCGACTTTGGAGCAATTTCACCGCGTGCTGCAAACTGCGGGCGAGGTGCGCTTGGTGACCGATCACGACGATTTATGGAAGTGGTACGAGGAGTTGATCGCCGCGTCGGATGATTTGTTTGCGCGCAAGGAATTCGCGCCGCCAGCCAGCGCGGGCGAAGGCGAAGTGGTGGGAACAAATTTTGAGCGCAAATATCGCCGCGAGGGACGACCCTTTCATTCGGCCACTTTGATCAAGCGCGGTTGAATTGCATGGTTGGGCAAAGCCGCACGCAAGCGCGTGATCGGTTCAACCGCGCATGCACACGGTAGAGAATTTAAGTCTTAGGAACGGGGCGTTTCCAGCCAGATTCCGGGTCGCGCTCAAGCGTGCGTTTGGCTTGCGTGGAGCATGGCCGACACACTCGCGCTGTTGTTCGATCAGCCGGAGATTGCGCGGGAGCGGGCGCGCACCATGCGGGTTCCTTGCGCGCTTCAAGACACATTGTGCAAAGGTCGGAGCACGTGGGTTCAACATTGTTGCTTTCAAACGCATGCAACGCCGTGGTCAAGCATTGTCCACACAGACAACTGCCTTGGTGGCCTTCCACAAATGGTTGCGCGACAGTCCATGATCGTCCGCAGAAATCACAGAGAAAATCTTCCGGTTCCATTTGGTCGCTATTTGATCCAGGTCGATGCATGATGACAGAATACGCACGCCCGCTATGCTTCGTGCAACATGGCGAGACTGAGTCTCACTCAACGAAGTCAACTTGTCATGGGCGCGGTCACCGCGCTGGCGATCACCGGCGCCCTGGCTATTCCGTGGATTCAAATTCGCGAGTCCATGGTGGCGCAACAATTGCAAAGCATGCGCGACATTTGCGCGGTGTGGGCCAAGAAACCCGACAGTTCAATGGAGCGATTTCGATTTGTGAAAGGTTCCAATGCGCAGGCTGCCGCGGGCGATCCGTTTCTTGCAAGCGCATTCGATGAGTTCGCCGCCACTCCCGCGAATTTTGATCGTTTCGAATTGCAACAAGATAGTGACGCGCCAATATCTCGCTATGTCCGCGCGTTGCGTGGAGATCAAGCGGATCGTGTCGCGGCGGGCGAGGCCATTTCGTTAGACGCGCCCGACGTGGCGTGGCAGAAGTTGCCGTTGACTGGAGTTTTTTCCATCGAGCGCTCCGGAGTTGGCGCGGCGCGTTTGATTTGGCAGGATCGAATTTATATTTTGATTGGTGGCGGATTGGCTTGGCTTGGAATTCTTTTTGCCGTGCGTCTTCTTGTGGTGCGCGGATATTTGCGCGCGGTCCGTCGCTTGCGCGATGTGGCCAACCGCGTGCGCGCCGGCGATCTTTCCAGCCGCAGTCAGTTGCGCACGGGGGATGAATTGGAGCAACTTGGCAATTCATTCAACGCCATGGTTGCCACTCTTGATGGAAGCCAAAAACAATTGCAAAGCATGAATGAAAGCCTGGACTTTAAATTGGTTCAGTTGAGCGAGGCCAATGTGGGTTTGTTTGAAAGCAACCGATTGAAGAGCGAATTCTTGGCCAATGTTTCACATGAGTTGCGCACACCGCTGAACAGCGTGATTGGATTCGCGGAATTGCTGGCGGAGTTGGCGCGCAAGGATGTGGCCGCGGATCCGAAGCGTATTCGTTACATCGAGCATATTTTAAAGAGCGGTCGAGGCTTGCTTGAGATGATCAACGAGCTCTTGGATATGGCAAAGATAGAGGCGGGTCGCATGGAACTGAGCGTTTCCAACGCCAGTATCACCGACATGCTTGAAGGCATTTCCGCCATCATGCGCCCTCAGGCGGATATGAAAAAAATCACGTTGGAGATTCATCGCCCTGATGAATTGCCCACCGTTGAAACAGATCCTGGAAAGTTGCAGCAAATTTTGTACAACTTTGTGAGCAACGCTATTAAATTTTCACCCGAAGGTTCTCGCGTGATTGTCCGCGCCGATTTGTGGGCCGTGGATGGCGCGCCTGGAATGCGGATGACCGTTGTGGATAGCGGGCCTGGAATTCCGCTGGACATGCAGCAAACGATTTTTGAAAAGTTTCGCCAAGTGGATGCAAGCCATACAAAAAGCCATGGCGGCACTGGTCTTGGATTGGCTATTTGCCGTGAATTGTCCGCCATGTTGGGCGCAAAACTTGGGATTGAATCCAATTCCAAAAAGGGTTCAAGTTTCTGGGTGGAAATGCCGCTGGAATTCCGAGCAAAGAAACTGCCGCCGCTTATGGCTGATCGCGCTGGATAAAGAGGCGGCGAATTTGCGCGTCGGCGTTGGCATCAATTCGCCGCGCCAAACTTGCATCAATACGGTTGGTGAGTTGTTGCGGTTGCGCGTTGGCGATCAACCAACGCAACACGGTTTCCGCCACAAGTGAGGGCTCGGTTCCGCCGTCTGGACAGAGCAAATCATAGTCCGCCCAATTCAAGCCAATGGTCATTTTTCGAAGCGTTCCACTTTCCTCAATGAATTGCGCATTGAATTGCCAGCCATGACCGACTTCGGTTTCATTCATGATTTCAAGTGGTCCGTGAAACATGGATGGAGGTTAACGGATGAAGGTGGTGGATGGACTGACAACTTCAACCACCGCACGCACGCGTGCTGGTCGCAGCCATAAGACACCCAAGCGCAGCATGCCCGAAAGAATAAAGATGATCACATACGCGCCGCCAGAAGTGTCCATGCATTTGAGAATGTATGCGCCAATGAATGAGCCAGCCGCGATTGAAAAATAAGTTGTGAAGTTGTAGAGCGCCATCATGGACGTGCGTTCCGAATGCTTGATACTTTCAAGAAGAACCAAGAATGAGGCGAGTTCCCATGCCGCCCACATCACACCGCTATAGACCTGTACAAATGTGATCCACGCCAAATTGGTTGACACAGCCAGCATGAGAACGCCAAGCGCCGTGCCAGCGGTTCCAATGAGCAGCACGCGCCTGGCGCCAAATTTTTGAATGATGCCACCAAGCAAAGTGAGCGCCAAACATTTTGAGCCAAAAAGCGTGCAAATAACAAGCAAATACGAGGCCTTGTCGAATTTTAAATAATCCAGAAGCCATGGATTCACAAATGGACCGCTGACATTCGCTGCAAATTGCAAGGCGATGAGGCAAAGCACGATGCGCAGATCTCCACCGCGACCAAGGCGCTTGGGCAACAGTCGATAATGAACGCGCGCAATGTCGGTTGGATTCAACTTGACATCGCCTTGATGATGAAGGAACCACACGCTGGACAGGCGAGCCAGCGCAGCGAAGATCATGATCCACATGAACGCCTTGAGTTGCCAACCGTCGCGCTCGCCCAAATACAGAAGACCGCCCGCCGCAAGCATGGCGGTGAGTTGTGAAATTTGGCAAATACGATTTCGTTTGCTGAAGTAGCTAGCGCGCAGCGACTCTGGAAAAAGCCGAGCCACCCAAGTGCTCCACGCGGGCCACGCGCCAATCGCGGCGCTCCAATAAATAGAGAGCGTGACAAACACCAACCATGTTGGAATCTCTCCGTATGCGGCGGCGATGATTAAAGGAATAAATGAAATGGCTTGCACAATGGCGCAGCCTTGGATCCATTTGCGCGGAGAGCCAACGCGGCGCAAGCCGGCGGGAGAAGCGAGCTGCACTGTGGCGCCAACCAACATTGGAATAGTGATGATTAACCCCGCAATAAGCGGGCTTTTGCCCAACGCCAACACCAACGCGGCGATATAGGTTTCACCCGCGCCCACCATGAAACAGAAGGTTGCGCCATCACCCGTGCATGCGTTGAAATCGCGGCGCGTGGGAAGTGGATCAGGTATCGAATCGTCAGCCATTTAACGCGTCGGCTTGCTTGTGGGTTGGATATTGGTTCGCACGATGTTGCTGCGCGCAATAGCGCGGTGCACAAAATCTGGCGCGATCACAATGAGTTTGTCGTCGAAAATAGAAATGGTGCAGGGACCGCCTGAAGATTCCGCCCACACATCACTTTCCACAGTTGATTGAATGAGTAATTTTATTTTTTGATAGCGAGCCTCATTTTGCGAGGGTGTAAATGGTGGACTTGTTGTGCTGCCTGAACTTCCGCCTGAACTGCCTCCTGTATTGCCGCCACTTTGCAATGGTGGCGCTTGAAAGTCTGGCGCCTTGAAACCAAGATCCGTGATGGAGTATGCGCGACGCTCCAACGCGCTCGCTCGAAGCAAGCGCGGCTTTGGACCAACTTCAATTCCACCAGCGGTTGTTTGCCAACAACATTCGCTTTGCGTGGCATCGCTTGCTTGGCGCAGAACAAGCTCCAAAATAGTCCGCGCCGTCGCCTGTTTGCATTCAAGGTCAATGGTGATAGCGGGGTCAATGCCGGCGGAACCAACGGGTTGATCTTGCAACAGAATCTGAATTGGAACGCCTGTTTTTTGGGCGATTGTGGTCAGGGCTTGAACAATTGGAACTTGCTGGAACGCCACCGTGAAACGCTTCGCATCAAGCGTTGCGACCCAGCGATCGCGGACCGCATCATTCTGTGGAGCGTTCTGCGAAGTCAAGGCCAATGCATTGGGACAGATCAAAATCATGACGCACACGCACGCAAGAAGCGTGGCGCGCAAAATTGTGCAGTTGAGGCACGAATTAAATCGCATGATTTTTATTTTACGGCAAACAGGAGTAGCCATATCAATTATTTTTCAAAGATGGCTCGCCTGCAAAAAGTTGGCGGGCTTCAAGAATGGCGAGCAGGGTGGTTGCGTTCGCTCCGAGAGGTTGACTGCTATCCCATGGCGCGGCGCGAATGCCACCAAGCGCTTTCCCCGCGTCACGAAATGCGTAGCACGATGCTTGATCAACTTGAAGCTGCTTCAGAAATCGAAGCGCCAACTTGAGAGACTCCAAATTGACATCATTTGCATTGCCAAAAAGTGTGGGGTTCATGGCCAGCGCGAAGGTAAGGGCGGGGCGGGACGATTGTGCCGTTGCGCCAGTCACGCCATTGGTGATGATGGGCCAGCCTCCTTCAAGATCAACAGCGAGATCGGGATCGGATTTCTGAGTGAGTTGATTTTCAACAAGCATGATTTGTAGCAATTTCCAAGCCTCTTTGGCGGTCGACAGGTCGGACGATTTACCAACTCGTTGCTGCGCCAACAGAAGCCATGGACTGGCAGAGAGCAACTTATCAACGGGCCGAATTTTCCACGCGTCCATAAGACCCTTGGCGACCTCGTTGGGTAAGTCCTGCGCTAACGCCGCCGCGCACAAAGCCCATGTCTGCAAATCAGCGCGTTGATCAAGTTGAAATTGTTCCAACACTTTGGCTTTCAATTTTCTTTGCCACTCATCGCATTCTGGATTTCCCCATGCGATGACGCAATGATTCAATGATTGACAGGCAAGAAGGCACGCGGCGGCGGCGGCTGGATTGTCAAGAGGATTTTTTTCTTCATCGACCACTCGCTGCAACGATTGCAATGTGGTGATGGCAAATGCCCGCGCCGCAAGCCGGTCTTTCTCTGAAAAGTTCATCTCTGAAAATCGCGCCATGGCGAACGCGCTCATGCCTTGCTCCAGCGGCGAACACACTTGCTGCGTCATTGACCCAAGCGCGGGTTGATATTCGCCCGCGGGTCCAAGCGCTTGAAGCGTGTCAAGAGTCTCAGGTGAAAGGCCATCTGTATTTCGAATGCGGCTTTCAAGATGTGTCGCGATGGCCACGGCCATCTGGTCGAGCGTTGTGGCGGTGATGTCCGAAAGCGGCACGTTCACCATGCCACGAGAGACTTCAAACGCAGCATCTTTTGCCGTGATTTGCGCCATCCTGCGCGTGTCGGCCCGGTACACGACCACGCCTTGTGGCAACTGAAATTTTTTGTCGGCGCCCGCTTCCACTCCAACATCGCGCGCCATGACCACCATGGTGTACCACGGCAAGCGTGTTTGATTGAGTGATTGTTGCAGCGATGGCAATGAGAACGCCCATTGATCACCGGCGCGAATGGCCATGGCTTGGCGAGCGTTGTCAACCTTTGACGCAAGCACATCAACTCGATCCCCGGAGAATGGACGAGTCTCTCCAACAAGCTCAATTTCCAGCGCGAGTTCTTGCGGAGCGTTGGCGCGCAGGTCCGCTGGAAGCGCACAAAGAACACGGTCGTTGTTGGCCTGGCGCAACGCGTTTAAAAGCGCCGCGGCAAGACACAGTGAGCTATCAGGATTTTGTTTCACCCACGCCTGACCAACAGGCCTGCCGTTCAATCGCAACACAACGCCAGCGGCTGTGGCGGAAAATGTTGGTGAAAGCGCAACGTCTTTGGAAAAATCGGGTGCGGCGGCATCAAATGGTGTCTTGAAACTTTGCTGGTCAAGCCACTTGCGCGACGCTTGAAAGAGCGTCCGCGCGTCGGCGGTGGAACAAAGATCCGCCTGCGCGGGCGTGATAACCGTGACGGCCGTGATGAAAATGGCGCATAGAAAGAAGATTTGTCTGTACACAATGCGAAACGGCGTCATGGTGACCAATGTAGCGGAGCCGTTTGAATTGACGTATTTCATTCAAGCGGCTCCGACTAAGCATTGCCAGACTTGACCATGAACTATTTCCGCCAAAACAATGTTCAACGCGCGCATCTGAAACGGATGATGTTGCTTGTCCTTGTGGGCTTCATCGCCTTGTGCTGAGAATCGGTCAGGGATGCGCAACTCACGATCGCTTTAAACGCAAAGCGGTTCCCCTCGTGAAAAAGAAAACGACCGCGGCTTTGAAACCGCGGTCGTTTGATTTTTACAAACTGTGAAACTTAGAAACTGATCTTGTCGGTGCCAAGCGCGCCGTGATCATCCATACCGCCGCGGGTTGGACGTTCACGAACCGCCGCATCCGCCGCAATATCCGCACGCATGTCTGGATCAATTCCCGCGCCCCATTGAGCGCGCTTCAAGCTCAGACCAATCTTGCGATCGGAAGTGTCAACGCGAAGAATCTTCACGTCCACTTCTTGTCCCGGCTTCACAACGTCCAGCGGATTTTCCACCTTCTGATCGGAAAGTTCGCTGATGTGCAGCAAGCCTTCAAGACCTTCTTCAAGCTCAACAAACACGCCGAAGTTGGTGATCTTGGTGATGGTTCCCTTGACGATCATGCCTGGGCGATACGCGCTTGGAATTGCTTCCACCCACGGATCTTCAGACAATTGCTTGGTGCCCAATCCAACGCGCTGCTTGTCGCGATCCACATCAAGCACAACGCACTTCACGCTGTCGCCCTTCTTGTAGATCTCGTTTGGATGCGCAACTTTCTTGGTCCAGCTGATGTCGCTGACATGCAAAAGACCGTCAATTCCAGGCTCAATCTCAACAAATGCGCCGTAGTTGGCCAAGTTGCGGATCTTGCCTTCAATGATGGTTCCGTTTGGATATTTCTCGGCAACAAGTTCCCAAGGATTGACCTCGGTCTGCTTCATGCCCAGGCTGATCTCCAACTTCTGCTTGTCAATCTCAAGAATGACAATGTCAATTTCGTCATTCACGTTCACAACTTCACTTGGATGATTCACGCGGCGAGTCCAACTCATTTCACTGACGTGGACCAGGCCTTCAATGCCTTCTTCAAGGCGAACGAACGCGCCGTAGCTCATCAAGCTGACAACGGTTCCCTTCAGGCGGGAATTGACCGGATACTTCTTCTCGATCTCCTCCCATGGACTGGCTTCCTTCTGCTTCATGCCAAGGGCGATCTTTTCGCGCTCTCGGTCGATGTTGAGAATCTTGACTTCGACCTCGTCGCCAATCTTGACGATTTCGGTTGGATGATTCACGCGGCCCCAACTCATGTCGGTGATGTGCAGCAAGCCATCAAGACCACCAAGATCAATGAACGCGCCGAAGTCGGCGATGTTGGTCACGATGCCGCGCACAATGTCGCCCTCGTTCACCTTGTCCATCAACTTGCGCTTGGAATCTTCACGCTCATCTTCGATCAACTTGCGACGGCTGATGACGATATTGCGTCGCTCAAGATCAATCTTGAGAATCATGGAACGCACTGTTTTGCCGATGAATTCGCCAATATCGCCTGGACGGCGAACATCAACTTGGCTGGCTGGCAGGAACACTGGCACGCCTATGTCCACCAAAAGTCCGCCCTTGATCTTGCGCAATACTTTGCCTTCAACAATGTCGCCTTCCTTGCGGCTGACAAGCACTTGCTCCCAACCGCGAATGCGGTCGGCCTTGCGCTTGGAAAGCATAATGCTTCCATCTGGCGTTTCAGTTTCTTCAACAAGGACTTCAACTTCATCACCGATGGTGACGCCGCCTGATTCCTCAAATTCTTCTTTTTGAACTTGACCTTCGCTCTTGCCGCGAATGTCAACAATGACAAAGTCGCCGCTGATACCAACAACGCGTCCTTTGACAATGTTGCCGGTTCCAAGTGACGCAACTTCCGCGCCAAGGATTTCTTCAAGATTGAGTTCAACTTGTCCGTACGCCTCGCGGAGCATTTTGTCCGCGATGCCTGCTTCAAGAGCGAGGGCTTCAATGAGATTGTGATTAACCATGTTGTCGTTTCAATAGGGTGCGTGATGAGCCGCGCGGACCACGCCGCGAAATCGGCCAGGAATAAACGCCCCGGACACGCGTCCGTGAAAGGCGCCGGCGAAATGCCGGGTCGATGATGGTAGCGAAAAAGTCGCTTGAATTGAAGGGCAATTGAAAGTTTCCTTCGGCCGAAGGGAAAGGTTCTTGTCATGCTTGCGGCAACGCTTGCGCTTGGGAATCGCTGACCAATGTGGTTTTTCTGAGCCGTTTGCGCGCGCGGCGCATGTGGACAAATCCCCACGCGCCGACGGCGTTGACGACCAGGCACACAAAGAAACTCCACGCGCCAAGGTTGTGGCCTTTGAGCCACTCGTACAAACCCACCGCGAGAAATGGCGCGATCAAACCGCGAATGCCGTTCAGTGTGACATGCACGCCCATGTATTCCGCGTCCCGCTCTGGCGGCGCGAAATCTTGGTGGCCCAAATTCCAGGCCAAACTTCCGCCGGCAAAACCAATTCCAAGCAGCGCGCCGGAAATATAAAACAGCGGCATGGATTTGGCCAGCGCCGCGATAAAAATCAGCGCGGCCGCGGTTACAAATGTCCACGCGTGGATGGCGCGGAAATCAACCACATGCGAACGGTCAAGCCGCCGCGCCCAAAATGGAATGGCCAGCGGCATGATCAACAACGGAATCACGGTGGTCACCAAAATTCCTTGCGCATACGTGGCGTTGAGTTCGTCTTCCAACACAATGGCCAGCGGCGCTGAGATCATGAGATTGCCAAGACCAAACACCGACATCCACAACATGAATCGCGCGTAGGGTGGATCTTGTTTCAACACGCGCAGCACGGAAGTTGGATTCAGTTGCGGACCGCTGCGCTTGGGAGCGGCTTGCTCCGCGCGCAGCAATCTTTTTTCTCCGCGCATGGGAACGCGCCGCCACAAAACATTTCCAGCGATGCCGAGCACGGCGAGCGCGGGAAACAGAATGTGGAAACTTTTGGAGTTGAAGTCCATGGCCGCGCCAATGGCCCAGCCGCACAGCGCCAACACCAGACTTTGCACGGTGGCCATATTTCCAGCGATTTTGGCTCTGATTTCGCGCGGATAGTTGGCGCGCCAAACCGCGGAGCGCAGCGTGATCACGCCTGTCCATGTAATGCGCGCCAGCGTGGCCAAAATACAAAGCGTCCACAAACCCCAGCGTTGCTCAGGCATAAGCGCGATGGAAGCCACGCATACCGCGGTCATGGTTTGCAGCGACGCGATGTACGCCACCTTTGGTTTTCCTTGCGAGTGCGCGGCCCAAATAAAACTGGTCAAGTTCGCAACATTGGGCGCGGCCGTGACCAACGCCACCGCCAGATTGAGTTCCGTTGCACCAATGCCTTCAATGCCACTGAATGTTTTCTTCACCACCACGCCAAGGGTTCCGCCTTCAATGGCGCCCAGAAAAAACGGCAGAAAGGCCCAGCTTAGAATTTCATTGATGTACGCCGGTCGGGACATGGGCGGCAAGTGGCGCGGATGAAAACGCGAGAAAAAACCTTCGGATGTTCTCGCGTCGCGTTTGATTTCCGTGGGTGCGTTCATCCGATTTGCCAAGCATAGGCGGATGAACTTGTGTTCAAATGCATTTTCTATTTTCGGCTCTTTGCCCCGTCGGAGGAACAGAAATAAATTCTGTCGCTTCACAAGGAAGCGCTCTCTGACGATGTTGCCCGAACCCCGCATTCACGTGGGTTCCCCGGCCATCGTTCCCGATCTTCCACGCCGCGCGAACGCGAGAGGCATGATCATTGACGCAGCCATTAAGTAGGGATCCCTAGGGGTTCGCATCGGTCCGGACGCGTGGTCAAAGGTCACCCGACGGGGCAAAGAGTCGAAGGCCCAAGTCTACGCATGAAATGCGGCTTAGCCCACACGTTTTTTGGCTTCTGGCAAAGCGATTTTGTATTGCGCGGCCACGCTGTCAAGGGACTCTGGAACCACACGCGCGCCGGCCACGGTGGACATGAAATTGGTGTCGCCATTCCAACGCGGAACAATGTGCGCATGCGCGTGTTGCGGAAGTCCGGCGCCGCCAGCGCGGCCCTCGTTCACGCCAATGTTCATGCCTTGCGGACGCAGCGCCACATCCACAAGTGCGGCGGCAAGGTCCACCAGACTCCACAAGTGCGCGCGTTGTGTCGTGGAGTAATCCATGAGTCGTGAGCGCGCGTCGCCAAGCGCAACCAGCAAGTGGCCATTGGCATAGGGATATCGATTGAGCAAAATCAAACCGTGCTCATTGCGAAAGACCACATGCTGCGCAAGATCAAGTTGAGGATTTTTCCACGCCGCCAGTAAAAAATTTCCGTCAGAGTCGGCGGGCGGATTGATTTTGGATTGCGACGCCTGCGATTCAAGATCGCGGATGTACGCCATGCGCCACGGTGCCCACAAGTTGCGTTGCATGCTTCAAATAGTACACGCTGCCACGGGAACTTAATTTGATTTCGGTTTCACATCGGCGGCAGGTTCTTGCAACACCCAGGCGCGGCCGCGATCGGATCGACCAGTGGTGCGGTCGCTTGTGCGATCGGACACATTCATTGGAATTTCAACTTGACCCGACCACCACTGCGTGATTGGCGCATTGCCATACATGCCCGCCACGCGCCGCGCCAAGATTTCGTCGCCGCGAATACGCAGGGTCCAATTGTCGCTCTTTTCAGCGTGATCAAGGGCAATTTGGTCCTCAAGCACGATTTCAAATCCAGTGCGCGAGCCGCCACGACCGCCGCGCCACCACACATTCAATCGTCGGCGCGGCACGCCATTTTCCATCGCTTCCACAATCATTCCAAAGGCGACGGCATCCAATTCGCTTGAAGAAGTTTTGTAGGGTTGATAGCTGAACGCATGGCGCGCGTTGCCCTCGGGCCAACGAATCAGTCCAGGTTCGAAAGCCTCTTTCACAAGCGCGTCCAATTCGGAATTTGAAATGGGGGAAAGAATTTCTTTTGTGGGCTGCACATCAATGTTGACTGACTTTGTGACAACGCCTTTCGCATGCGATCCAAGTGGCGCGTTGGTGGAAGCCGGCAAATTGGATTCCCAGGCGATTGAAATTTCACCATTGTGGGTGCCCACAGGTAGTGAATCAAAATTGATTGTGAACGTGGTGTTGTTGGCGTTGGCGGCGGTTGCGCGCTGCCAGACTTCGTGCGTGAGTCTTTCAAGCGCGGACGCCGTAACGGGAATGTCATTGACCGCGGTCACGCGCAAAGTCACTTCCGATAGAGCGGGCCACCAATCCATGACATTCACCGAAATGAATATGGGTTCCACGGAATTCCACTTCAGGGGCATATCTAAAATAATCACAGGAGCCAGGGCGTTGAGGCCTTGTTCAATTTCATCCATGGTGGCATCGGACACCGGTGCAGTAGGGGGAAAAAGGTCAATTTTCTCGACAATTGAAGCAAATTTATTCAGCCATTGATAACTACCAGGCGTGGCCCACGAGTCGCCGTGTACGCACTGCGAAAGAAGCCGCAGTCGATTTGCGTCGCTCATTTCGCCGCGCATTAAACAGTTTGCCAAGTACAAAGGAATTTCTCGAAAGGTTTCGCCGTCGTCGGCCAAAGGCAACATGGCAATGACCATGCGATCTGGAAAGAGGGACCACCAGCTTCGTGTTGAAAGTTGGTCGCGCAACCACAAGGTTCCAGTCATCAGAGCAAGAATTGCAATCGCGGCCCAACCATATCGACGTCGTGTGCGAAATAAATTGCCCTCAAAAATGGTGAGGTAGCCACACTCGTTGCAGCGAAATGGAAATCTCTCTTGCACATGGTGCCAGCATTTTGGACAGCGGCGTTGACCTCGCGAGCGATCCCAAAACAGCGACCACCACAAGGAATAAATGATGGTGGTGGCAAAGAGCAGCACGCTGATCCACACCAGGATCAAAGTTGTCTCGAAGTTCATACGTTGTTCATCGCGCCTTGATCCAGCGCAGAAGTTCCATTGGACTTGGCGGCTTGCCTTGCATGAGCACGCCCACGCGGAAGATGCGCGCGCCGGCCCACAAAATGACACCCACGGTGGAGGCACTGACCAGCACCGCTGCAATCGCTTGCCACATCGGCACTGGTTCGTTGGCGGCGGTCAATCTCAAAATCATGACAAAAGGCGCGGCTGGAGGCATGAAACTACAAACCGTGGCCAATGTTCCGTTTGGATTGTCCACAATTGGCATCCACAAGATCAGCGGCAAAATCAGCACCATCATGGCTGGACCGATCAAGGATTGCGCCTCGCGCAGGTCGGACACGGCGCTGCCAATGCTGACCATGATCGCGGCCACTGTGAAGTACGCCAATGGGAACCACACAAGAAGCCAGAGCAAGTGGGGAAGTGGAACAACATCAAGCATGGCCGCGGCGCCAAGACCCGCCAAGCCCACACCGCCGTACATCAACAACATCACTCCAGCCACTCCGGCTTGTCCAACTAATTTTCCCGTGAGCAATTCAATGGGGCTTGCGGCGGAGAGAAGCACCTCCATCACACGGCTAGATTTTTCCTCAATGGTGGATGTCAGCAAATAATTTCCACTTGTAAAAACCGAGATCCATAAGAGGAACATGAACCCCGCAGGAACAAGCATGCGCAGTTGCGCATTTTCTTTGGACTCAAGACCGTCAGGCGAGACTCGTCGCGTGTCGATTGCCGCGCGCCCCATGAGTTTGGTCATCCGATCAAAATCTTCTTGAGCCTGCTCCACGCGCATGCGGGTCACGGCCTCGCGAAGAGATTTTTCCATAATGGTGGTATGGCGCGGACTGGCTTCGCTTGGGACAAGCAGTTCAACTGAGGGACCGTCCGTGTTGGGTGTGACAATGATCAACGCTTGCAGTGAGCTGTTCATGAGTTGCAAACGAAACTCATCTTTACGAGTTTGGTCTGTCACGTTTTCCACCGTCAATGCAACCTCGGTTGGCCCAGAATTGGAAGGATCGTCCTCCAAATTCATGGTGTCTTGAGGTGTTTTTGGCAACGATTTTTCCAGCGAATTCGCCATGGAATTGGATGGATCAATGACCACAACCCGCCCTTGAAGCGGTGGAGATGTGGAGCCGATCAGCATGGGCAAAAGCGGAATGGCCACGAACATGATCCCGGGCAAAAGAATCGCGCCAATTAAAAAACTTTTGGTGAGCGCGGTGTAACGGAAATCACGCCAAGCGATGGCGCGGATGCGCCGGGTTGCTGCGCGGTCAACCATGATTGGCCTGCAGCTTTCCAGATTTTTCTGCGGTCTCAATTTCAACCACTGTGCCGCCAACTAGTTTGACAAACACATCATCTAGAGTGGCTCGTTGCAACTCCACGCGGCGCAGTGGCGTTGCGCCCATCACGTTGGTCATAGCCAGTTGTGGATCAACTCCTGCGGCGACGCGAATCTCAAATGCTTTTTGCTCCACGGACCAACGGAAGGATTCAATGTTGCTCACGTGCTGCAAGGCCGCTGCCGCCACATCAACAGAGTTGGCGGGCTCCGCAAGAAGTATGTGCGGGTCAAAGCGTCCATGAATGGAGCTCATGGTTTCATCCAAAACTTTTTCGCCCTTGTGAATGAGCAGGACCTGATCGCATAAATCCTCCGCTTGCTCCATTTGATGCGTGGAAAATAAAATAGTGGTTCCACTTTCTTTCAACTGGCGCACCACGGAACTCAGCAAACGGCGGTTCACGGGGTCAAGTCCGGAGAATGGCTCGTCCAAAATGAGTAGCGGGGGTTCATGCAAAACAGAGGCAATAAACTGCAGTTTTTGCTGCATTCCCTTGGAAAGTTCCTCGCATCGTTTTTGGGAAACGCCAGGCAATTCCACGCGCTCCAGCCACGCGCGAATACGCGTGTCGGCGTCATTGCGCGAAATGCCTTTCAGTTTGGCAATGAAGCGCAGAAAATCGGCAACGCGCATTTTGCGATACACCCCGCGCTCTTCCGGCAAATATCCAATGCGATCTTTGGCGTCTAGCGCGGAGCCACCAAGCACGGTGATTGAACCAGAGTCCGGCAGCAAGATGCTCATGACCATGCGGATGGTGGTGCTTTTACCCGCGCCGTTTGGCCCAAGAAATCCACAGACTTGTCCGCGCTGAATTTCAAAACTGACATTGCGCACGGCTTGCAATGCGCCAAAGCGCTTGTTCACATTTGCAAGTTGAATGACAGTGTTTTTCATGAAAGAGTGTTCAGGAAATGATGTTCTAAAAAGTTCAGGGCTTTATCTTAGGGGCATCAATTGAAGAAGAGGTCGATGTTTTTTTCAATGGGTCTTGACCCTTGGAAAGGAGTACAACTTCAGTTGGCGGCGCGAACAAGGCGGCGTCAATTGGATCGCCAGAGATGGTGGTGAAATCACTCGTGGTCAGAGACTCGCCCCGCCGAATAGAGATGCGCCGCGGAATATCGAGCTCTCCCACTTTGGTCCACGCTTCAATGGTCATCACGGTGGGCACGCCTGATGTTGCGGCTTCAGAAGTCTGCAAAACCCGCAATTTTCCGCTGGATTCTTCAATCCACGCCGCGGCCTCAAGGCCTTCGCGGTCCTTCATGTCAACACGCTGGCACATCACGCCATCTTTCATTTCCAACGGACCAAGTTTGCGGTTGGGAAATCGGTCAAAGATGGCGATCATCATTCGGTAGGGAAGCACGCCGACAGACGCGGTAAGCACGCCGCGTCGATCCAGTAGGCGCCACGAACCGTCGATCGGACTTCGCAGCCACGCCAAGTCGCCGTCGGTGCCGCTTTCCATACTTTGACCGCCTGGCAATTTTTGTGTGACTCGGAATTTTTCAGGACCCGTGCCTTGAACAAGCATTTGTATATGCGTTATGCCTTGAGGTGAACTGACCACTCCTTCAATGCGCAGTGACTGAATTTCTTTGGTGCCACCAGTGACATCAATGACTCGTTGCACAACAGCGTCCACGGTTGGTTCATGAGTTGGTTTGGCTGGCGCCGCAAGTTGATTTGCGGAAGCGCCAAGGCAAATACCCAAGAGCGTGGACACAAAAACTTTGTGATATCCAAGAGTCATGATGAATAGAACGTCATTGAAATGCGGTGTTTTTCAACAGATCTTGTCACGTGGAATTATGGATTTCCGCTGGCTGGGGGGATTGCGGGTGGAGGTGTTGGCGCAGCAGTTGGCGGCGTTGTTGGAGCGGGTGTGTTTGGTGTGGGTGCTGCACTCGTGGCCGATCCATTGGTCGCAGCGGGTTTGACTCGAATTCGATTCGGCGGCTTCTTTGCGCCGCTCGCTGCGCCAGCCGCTGCGGGGCTTTGGGCGCCACTCACAAGCGCCTTAATCTCTGGTGGCAAATTAAAGATGGATGGATCAACTAATTTGTAATCCACTGAATCAACAACAAGAACTTGTTTCATGTTCATCGCTTCAACATCAGTGCGCGTGGCAATTTTCACGCCATCAAATTCCTTGTAGTCACTCATAATGGTGGTCGACGGCATTTTGCCCATAGGGCTTTCCACGGTCAGCACCATGCCACGCGTCAAGCCAGTTTGGATTTCGTAATACAAGGCGCCATCTCCAGGACCGCCAGAAACAATAATTTCAAAGCAAGGAACGCCGCCAAAATTCACCGCGCCTTTGGTTTCAGCTTTGTCCCAAATCTTGCTTGGATCAAGGTCTTTATACATGTCGCTGGATTTCTTCAGCTCCTCCAACATAGGGCCCTCAATCAAGCTTGGTCCTTGCATTGGGTTCATGCTCCAACCCACTGTGCCGTCGAAGCCTTGTGTGATTTTTCCAACACCTGGAAATTCCATAATTGAGAGAATTTTATTTGGAGCAAGAGAAATGATTTCCAATTTGCCCGACATGCCAGCCGCTGTCATGGACAAAGTTCCCTTGGTCACCATGGATGTGTGTTTTCGGATGGCCGCTTCACCGCCAATTGCCGCTATGCCTCTTGTGAAAATTTCATTGGCTTTAGGAAGTGGTCCCGCGTATTGAGGTTTTATCGGCGTGACGATTGCGTTTGGAATGGAGCTTGGGCTTGCGCCAGATGTCGCCGGTGCGGCGGGGGTGAGTTCATCACCTTGACCAACTTTTTTTGGTGAACTTGAAGTTGCGGGTGGGGGCGTGGTGGGACTTGCGGCGGGAGTCGTTGGTGCCGCTGGCGCCTGACCTGCGCTTGGCTTTGAACCAAACGCGTCGCCTTGCGCGTGCAATGTTGGTGCGAAGAAAGCCACGGACAGAATGACAATTGCGAATGATTTCATGGGGTTCCTTTGAAGAGCGACAAGTGTACCTTTGAAAATCAAAATTCTTGTGAGCATGATTGTGCGATCTTGGTTTGAAAGGCAAGGCGCATGAAGTGATTGAAGAGAAAATATCAAGCAAATCAAGCACTTTTGGGCGGCATTGTGCACGCTGGAATCAATTCATTTCACCAAGATCAATGTTTACGGTTTGTCAGATTTGTATTGCGCTGCAATCCATTGAGCAGCTGAGTTCACATCTGCGTCTTGGTTGGGCATCCAATCTTCGCGGTGCGTTCCAGTTGGCTGATCAGGGAGAACGCCAACACCTTCAATGGTGGAACCATCAGGCAATGTGAAATTGGCGAATGCGAAGAGAAGCGCATCACCCGAGGCGAGCGATTTCATTTGTGCGGGCAGCGCTGCGCCAGCGCTCGTGCGGCCGAACACTCGCGCGCGACCAAGTTTCTGCAAACCGCCTGCGAAGATTTCGCTGGTGCTCGCTGAAAGGGGATCCACCACAATCGCAACCGGACCCGCGAATGGTTCCACGCGCTCGCCTTGCGGCGTGCTGCGTCTTGGATTCACTTTGAACTCAAGCGTAGTGTCACGCGTGCGCATGGTGCCCAAACTTTTAGGTTCATCCATGACATGACCCGCAACGCCCATGGCCATGCCACCCGCACCACCAGGGTTTCCGCGCAAATCAATAATCACTCCATCCGCGTTGAGATTGCGTTGAAATGCCTCGTCAACTTTTTGCGCGATCGCGGGCATCCAAATGTTGAAGCCGATCACCACAATGTTGAAGTCATCGGGTAACCCAAGCGCCAGTAATTCTTTCTTGCTCAGCACTCGTTCATCGCAGCGCACTTGAAATGGCGGTAAAAGACCTAGTTTCGTGCTTATTCCTTCGCTGCGAGCCCGTGTCAATTCGGTCGTATGCAACTCGCCTGGCTTTGTCTGAAAGATCCATGTTTCTTGGCTGTCAATTTCTCCAGCATCGGCGCTTTGCAAAATAAGTTCTTCAACATATTTGGCGGTTTCGGAATTGGAGTCCTGTTGGGACGCGGCTATGTCCACTCCATCAACGGACTTGACGACCCAACCCATTTGCACACCAGCTTTGTCGGCGGGGGAGTTCGGTCGCACTCCAGTGACAGTTGGCATTTTTTCAATGAACCTTAGAGTAAGACCAAACGAAGCCTCGGCCTCCGCGGCGCGTTTGGATTTTATTTCAGTTTTTGTGGCGGCTGGTTTTTCTTGCGGAGCTTCTTTTTCACTAGCGACGTTCCCAAATTTTTCCAGCGCGGAAGCGGCAGACGGCAAATTTGAATCGAAATCACTTGACGTAGATGTATCCGCGTGTTTGGGAGAATCCTCTTTGGCCAACGCGGCCGCGCTTTCGGCGGGAATAATTCCAAAGTGGCTGCGCTTGAGTCGCGACAACATGTCTTGAAGAATCGCGCGCAACTCCTCGCGACTGGTCGCGTTCATTGCCTTGGGTCTCAATTCCATTTTCACCGACACCCAATCCACTCCTCCATGGTCGAGCTCCACATCGGATTGCTCAACGGTGTTCCAGGTTTCATCAAAAGTGGCCAACGCAATTTCTTGGGTAATGGGGGTCTTGGACTGCCAATGGTCAGCATTTGGCGTGGTAGCAGCCGTCTTTGGAGCACTGCAGCCACAAAATGCGCCAACGCACATTGCGCAAAAAAGAAGGGAAAGATGGCTAGGTTTCATCGCTTTGTCATTTGTACACGCTCTGGCACATGTCTGATCTATCCGTTTATCCGGATACACGGTTGAACACCCGTCGCTGTCCATATATAGTTGCCGCATGGTCAGCCGCTTTTTAGACACATTGCAAAAACGAGTGCTTCTTTTTGACGGAGCCATGGGAACCAGCATTCACTCTTGCACAGATTGCACGCCCCAAGATTATTTGGGCCGCGACAATTGCACGGACATTCTTGTGAAGTCGCGCCCCGACATGATTCAGCGCATTCACGAAACTTTTCTTTTGGCTGGAGCTGATGTTGTGGAGACCGACACTTTTGGCTCCAACAAACTTGTGGGCGCGGACTTTGATCCAGAGATGGTGGCTTGGACACGCGAGTTGAACAAACTTGGCGCACAGATTGCGCGCGCGGCTTGCGACAAGCACGCCACAAAAGATCGCCCACGCTTTGTCGCGGGCTCCATTGGGCCGGGCACAAAGTTGATCACGCTGGGCAATACCGATTGGGAATCCATGCTTGACTCCTACTGCGAACAGGCGCGCGGATTGATCGATGGCGGCGTTGACTGTTTCATGATTGAAACATGCCAAGATTTGTTGCAAGTGAAGTGCGCTATCAACGCGTGCATTGACGCGCTTGCGCAATCGGGCCGCACCGTGAATGACATTCCAATTTTGGTGAGTGTGACCATGGAAACCACAGGCACCATGTTGCTTGGCAGCGACATGGCCGCGGTGGTGAACGCACTGAAGCCATTTCCAATCGCCAGTTTGGGTTTGAATTGCGCAACTGGACCAGTGGAAATGGCCGAACATATCGCTTATTTGACCAAACATTGGGACCGCGCCGTCAGCGTGATTCCAAACGCGGGCTTGCCTATTTTGCTTGATGGTCGAACAGAATATCCACTGCGCGCCGACGCCTTTGCAAACGCCATGCGTCGATTCATTGACGAATATAAAATTGACATTGTGGGTGGTTGCTGCGGCACAACTCCGCAACACATTCAAGAAGTGCGCAAGGTTCTTGGCGAGTCGCGCGCGCGCGCGCCGCGCATCACCACGGCGCAGGCGCCAGGTTGCAGCAGTTTGTACAGCATGACTGAGTTCAAGCAGGACAATTCATTTTTAATTGTTGCCGAACGCACTAACGCTAACGGCAGCCGCAAGTTCAAGCGCCTGCTTGATGAGGAGCAATGGGATCAACTCATTGGAATGGCGCGCGAAGAAATGAAAGACGGCAGTCACTTGCTTGATGTGTGCGTTGACTTTGTTGGCCGCAACGGCGTGACCGACATGGGTGAATTTGTTTCGCGCGTGGTGCGACAAGTGAACGCGCCGCTGATGCTTGACAGCACGGAGTCGCCCGTGCTTGAGGCCGGTCTGAAAAGATCCGCGGGCCGCTGCATTGTGAACTCCATTAATTTGGAGGATGGCGAAGGCCGCATGAACACGGTGTGTCCGTTGCTCAAGCGCTACGGCGCCGCGTGCGTGGCTTTGACCATTGATGAGGATCCACAAGCGGGAATGGCTAAAACAGCGCAGAGAAAGCTTGAAATTGCGAAACGCATTCACGACTTGTTCACTCGCAAGTGGGGACTGGATGAGAACGATCTGATTTTTGATCCGCTGACATTCACCATCGCCACTGGCAATGAGGACGACCGCGCGCTTGGCTATCAAACGCTTGATGGAATTGAATTGATCGCCAAGCAATTTCCAAATTGCGGAATCATTCTTGGCTTGTCCAACATTTCATTTGGCTTGAAACCTTCCGCGCGCACCGTGCTCAACACAGTGTTCCTAGGCGAGGCCCGCAAGCGTGGACTGACCGCGGCCATTGTGCACTTCTCTAAACTGCTTCCAAAAAATCGTATCGCCCCAGAGCAATGGGAAGCCGCCGAGTGGCTCATCTTTGATCGCCGAGGCGACACGCGACCTGAAGGCAAGCCCGCGGATTTTGATCCGCTGTTGTACTTCATCAGTTTGTTTCCAGATGGCGAGGAGCAAAAAGTTGAGAAGAAGGGAATGGCCGACCTTCCGCTGGAGGAACGTTTGCAGCGCCACATTATTGATGGCGACGACGGCGTGCTTGCGGAGTCGTTGAGCGAAGCCATGACCAAGTACGAGCCACTGGTGATCATCAATGATCACTTGCTTGCGGGCATGAAAACCGTGGGCGAATTGTTTGGCGCTGGGACAATGCAACTTCCATTTGTGTTGCAGAGCGCGGGCGTCATGAAAAAAGCCGTGGCGTTTTTGCAGCCTTTTATGGCAAAAAAAGGTGTTTCCGAAAAACCCAAAGCCACCATTGTGTTGGCCACCGTCGCGGGCGACGTGCACGACATTGGCAAGAATTTGGTGGACATCATTTTGTCCAACAATGGTTTCAAGGTTCACAACATTGGCATTAAGCAAAGTCTGCAACAAATTATCGACGCGTGGAAATCCACCGGCGCCGACACGATTGGCATGAGTGGCTTGCTTGTGAAAAGTGTGACGGTGATGGAGCAAAATTTAAAGCAGCTCAATGAGCTCAACATTCGCGTGCCCATTATGTTGGGTGGCGCGGCGCTCACGCGTCATTACGCGGAAAGTCATTTGCGCGGCGTGTATCAAGGACCGCTGTACTACGGCAAGGACGCCTTTGAAGGACTTTCAGTTTGCAACGCGCTGGCCGATGGCACGCTTGCAAAAGTAGATGAGGAAATTTCCGCGCGACTCACCAAGCGCGCCGAAGTGGACGCAAAAGTTGGTCAACGACTTGAAGCCGCAGATTCCGCAATCGCCACCGCGCCTGGCCGCAGCGATGTTGATCAAAACATTCCAGTTCCCAAGCCGCCATTCATGGGCGATCGACTTGTTGAATCCATTGATCTTGACGCCATTTATCCATATGTGAACAAGATTGCTCTGTACCGCGGCCAATGGGGTTTTAAGCGCGGCGACATGACGGAAGAGCAACACGAAGCGCTGATTCGCGATACCGCCGAGCCAATTTTTGAGCGTCTGAAAGCGCAATGCAAGCAGGAAAGTATTTTGCGTCCCGCAGTTGTGTACGGATTTTTTCCGTGCGCCAGCGAAGCGAACGACTTGGTGGTGTACGACCCAACCGATCCTGATCGCGAGTTGGAGCGCTTCACTTTCCCACGGCAAAACGCGCGTCAGAGTTTGTGCATCAGCGATTTTTTCCGACCCGCTCATTCTGGCGAGCGCGATGTTGTTGCTTTTCACTGCGTCACCATGGGGATAGAAGTAAGCCACCGCGCCAAGCAACTTTTTGAGCGCAACGAATACACGGAATATCTGTACTTGCACGGCATGGGCGTGGAGTGCGCCGAAGCGCTGGCCGAACTGTGGCATAAACGCATTCGCGCCGAGCTTGGCATTGGCAATGATGACAGTCCGCGCCTGAAGGAATTGTTCACGCAGAAATATCGTGGCAGCCGCTACAGCTTTGGCTATCCCGCATGCCCCGAGATGAGCGATCAGGAAAAACTTTTCAGGCTTCTAAAGCCTGAGCGCATTGGTTGTCACTTGTCTGAAAATTGGCAGATTGACCCGGAGCAAAGCACGAGCGCGATTATTGTGCATCATCCAGAGGCCAAGTACTTCGCCATTTAATTTGATGTGGGGGCGCGGACAATTTGCGCTTTTCTATGAGGTTCTCGAATAGTCGCTCAGACAACGCGTTGCTTGAAAGAAAGTGAAACGCTTTGCAGAAAGGGTGGCACCAGTCGCTCAGACAACGCACCCCGCGCAAGCGGGGCTTGCACGGGTGCTAAACTCGCTTGTGGTGCCACCCTTTCTGCGACGCGGGATTCCAGTCTGCTTTTGCGCGGTCGCCAATATCATTATGAGCCACCACGGTCCGAGAGTTGTGGCTCTTTTAAATAAAACTAGAATGGTCGCATGAACAACACGACATCAACAACTTCAAGTGACGGCGCTTCTAGCACGCAACGATTGCTCGGTGCGTCGCTGTTTCGCGAGAATCTGTTCAAGCCATTTTCGGGCTGGCTGATTGTGCCGCTGTGGATCTTCATTCTGGTGTACGACATAGCTATTTTCATGGACGGCGTGCGCAAGCAGGAACCGCCGCCAATTATTTTGGCCGTGTTGATTTTTCTTTCACTGATTATTTGTGTCGCGGGTTTCTTTGTGGTGGGTCCCAATGAAAGTCGCGCGATGGTGCTGTTTGGACACTATCGCGGCACGGTTCGCAAAGTTGGATTTCACTGGACGAATCCGTTCACATCCAAGAAACACATCACGTTGCGCGTGCGCACATTTGAAACTGGCGCGTTTGAGACAGAGGCCGTGAAAGATCCAATGGGAAAAGTGATTCGCGAGGCCACTCGTTCGCGCCACCCCGTGAAGGTGAACGATCTTGACGGCAACCCAATTGATATTGCGGCGGTTGTTGTGTGGCGCGTTGTTGATACAGCCGAGGCGCTGTTCGCCGTGCAAAATTACGAGCGCTATGTGGAGATTCAAAGCGAGTCCGCGCTGCGCAATTTGGCAAGTCGCTATCACTACGACTCGCCCGATGTGAATGGCACAAGCCTGCGCGGTAGCACGGATTTGGTTGGCGCAAAATTGAAAGAAGAACTTGATGGCCGTCTTGGTGGCGCGGGCATTGAAGTGTTGGAAAGCCGCATCTCCAGTTTGAGTTACTCGCCAGAAATTGCCGCGGCCATGTTGCAGCGTCAGCAGGCGTCGGCCATGGTGGCGGCGCGATTTAAAATTGTTGAAGGCGCGGTGGGCATGGTGGAGTTGGCCATGGCGCAAATTGATTCCAAGAAATTGGCGGTCATGAGCGCTGAGCAAAAAGCGCAAATGGTGAGCAATTTGCTTGTGGTTTTGGTCAGCGATCGCGGCGCGCAACCGGTGGTGCAAGCCGGTAGCGGGGCGTAACGGGTCAATACGCGCGTGGTAACTCTTTTGTCAAAGCGCGGCTCGTCAATGAACAGTTTTTTTATTTACAAGAAATTGACACGCGTATTTAGCCACGCGCCGTGGCACTTTCACGCAGGAACGCATTGCGGCGCGTTTCTCGTATGATCGCCGACCCGACATTTCGCTCGGGTTGACCAATCATGCTTATCACCGCAAAAGATCTTTCCAAGTCACACGGCCTGCGCGAATTATTCAGCGGCGTTTCATTTAGCGTTGCAGACGGCGACCGCGTTGGTTTCATTGGCCCCAACGGCGCTGGTAAGACAACGCTGCTGCGCATGCTTGCAGGAATTGAAGAACCCGATCACGGCTTGGTGCGCACGCAGCGCAACGCGGTGATTGTGTTTGTAAGTCAGCGCGATGATTTTCCCGCGGGTCTTACGCCGCGCTCCGCCGCAACCGCCGCGGCGTTGAAGTCCGCAAGCGTGCACGGCGACGCGCTTGAGGCCGAAGTTCTTGGCAGTGTGATTCTGGGCAAACTTGGTTTTCCAGATTCACGCATGGACGAGCCCGTGGAATTGCTTTCGGGTGGATGGAAAAAACGCCTTTCAATTGCCTGCGGTTTGTGCGAAGCGGGGGGCACGCCCGATTTGTTGCTGCTTGACGAGCCCACAAATCATTTGGATGTCGAAGGCATTCGCTGGCTTGAACAATTTTTATCGCGCGGCACCAACGATATTCGCGCGGGCGCTTGCGTATTTGTGACGCATGATCGTGCGTTCCTTGAGCGTGTGGCAACGCGCGTGTTGGAATTAAGCCGCGCGTATCCGCAAGGCACGCTCATGATCGAAGGCAACTACAGCGAGTTCCTGAAGCGCCGCGATGAATTTCTAGAGGCGCAAGGTCGCGCCGAAGCCACGCTTGCCAATGAAGTTCGCATGGACGATGTCTGGTTGTCGCGCGGTCCGCAAGGCCGCGGCACCAAAGCCAAGAGTCGCATTGATGAGAGCGCCGATCGCCGCGATGTGCTCAGCGCCATCGCCGCGCGCAATGAGGCCGCGGGCGCGGGTGGCGCGCGCGTGGATTTCACCGCCAGTGGGCGTCGTACGCGTCGCTTGGTTGTGGCCACTGGTATTAGCAAAGGCTTTGATGGCCGCACGCTGTTTCGCGATTTGGATTTGGAGATTGCGCCAGGCGACCGCCTTGGATTGATGGGTCCAAATGGCAGCGGAAAGACCACGCTTTTAGGCATTTTGTGCGGCGACACGAAACCCGACACGGGCGACATTCGCTTTGCCGATCCAATGCCGCGCGTTGTGATTTTGCGCCAGCAACGCACCGACATTCCAGAAAATACATTGCTGCGCGACGCCATTTGTCCGCTGGGCGAGGTTGTGGATTTTCAAGGTCGCTCCATGCACATCACCGCGTGGTCGCGGCGATTTCTTTTCAAGGACGCGCAACTTCTGCAAACCGTGAAAAATCTTTCTGGTGGCGAGCGAGCGCGCGCGCACATTGCGCGCATGATGCTTGAGCCCGCCGACATTCTGGTGCTTGACGAACCCACCAACGACTTGGATATTCCAACGCTTGAAGTGCTTGAGGAGTCGATCGAATCTTTTCCTGGCGCCGTGTTGTTGGTCACGCATGATCGCACCATGTTGAAGCGCTTGGCAAAAAGCATCGCCGTCATTGGCGCCCCCGACGCCAGTGTGTCGGTGGTAGCAAGTCTTGATCAAGCCATGGCGTGTTTGGAGCGCGCAGAAAAAGAAGTCGCCGAGCGCGACCGCACAACGCGCATGGAAGGAAACCGAGCCGCCAAAGCCGCGGGTGTTGCCACAAGCAAGCGCACTCGATTAAGTTTCAAGGAGCAGCGCGAACTGGACTCCATGGAAACCGCTGTTGAAAACGCGGAAAAAGAGCGACTTGTTGCGGAGGCTCGCGTGGCGGACCCTGCTGTTGCCGCCGACCATGTGAAAATGGCCGCGGCCTGCAAGTCGCTTGATGAGGCGCAAGACAAAATCCACACGCTGTATGTGCGCTGGCAAGAACTTGAGACCAAGCGGGGCTAGCGCCAAGGA
>CAIUGT010000098.1 GCA_903898755.1 uncultured bacterium
CTCAGGATTTGGTCACGCAATCCATCAACGAACCAAGCGCGCACGACCAGGCACGGGAGTTGTTGTGAGTTCATCGATCACATCATTCAATTCAAAAATCACGGCGCCTTGTTCAATCAGTGAACCCAGGACCGCCGTACCCATCAGCACGTGCGCGCTGTCTTGCACTTGAAGAGTTGTTCCCGGCGCATAGCAATGCCCCAACAAAGATACTGTTGCTGAATCGCCAATAGTCCACGGCGACGCCGCATTACGCTGAAGAATCCAATATCCGGACCAATCGGTGATCGAAGTTGAGGGCGTGCCACTGACCACACTGCTTCCACCCACTTGCAGGGTCGCACTACTGGGCAATTGAATCGTGGCTTCATCCAATTGAAGCGTTGCATTACCACTTAGAAAAATTCCACTATTGAATTGATGCAGACCTGGATCAAGAATCACAGTCCCACCTGAGGCCGTCAGCGCTCCATGTGCGCCCGCTTCAACATGTGTCACTCCGATATTGTCATGCTCGATGTCATCAAATAGATCACCATGTCCAATGCGAGGTGGAAGCGAAATTGAAGCAAATGGATCGGCCGCAATGACGGCTCCTTCTTCAAAGACGCCATCAACTGCGGACTTGCTTTGCGCTTCCAATGTTCCCGGCAAACGCAATACGGTCAGCTGCATTTTTGCCCCACCGACAACTTGACATGCCGCGGAGTTGCTTGATTGAACTGAGACTCCGCCTTTCGAAATCAAGCGCGCTGAATCACTTAAATTCAAAACGCTCTGCAACACGTCGGTGACAAGCAATGATGTGGTGTGACGCGGAGGGCTATACACAGCAACACTCGAACGCTGAAACGACATTGTTGTAGTTCCATAAAAACTACCAAGGAGCAAACTCGGTGCTCCATTTGGATGATCCGAGGCAAACCGAACGGTCACACGAACTGCGGGTCCGCCTTCTTCATCAAGTGTAAATACACGCTCAGCATCGTCCCAATGACCAAATTCCACATCACCACCACCCGCCGGACCATTGCTAATGACCACCACAATAGGACCATTTGGTCCCCGATTGCTCGCGGCGGCAGCTTGAGCGTCTGTGCGAACCGCTTCACCACCATCTCGATACCGAGCGGCCGCTGCCAACGCTATTGAATCCGATGCTGCCTTTGCATGACGAACAGACTGAGTGGCAAGTCCCATTTCTAAGCCAAACCATGCCAACATCAAAAGAGAAGGAATAGCCAAAACCACCCAAATTGCGGCGGCTCCACGACAATTCAATCTTCTGTGATCGCTATTTATATTCATAAAATTACTTGTAATCCGAAGTATTCATGATATTTTTGACAAACAGTCGCTATGTTCCATGATCGTACCTAATTGCAGTACTCATTCAAAGGATTCGATGAATGTTTGAACCATTTCAGACCAATTTAGCCTTTATGTACCTTGGGTCCAAGGGACTCACGGTTCATACCATGGCGCCTTGGATCTGGGTCTTGGTGATTCTTGCCGCAACCATCGCCACATTCACGGATTTGCGCAATATGACCATTCCAAACTGGCTCACTTTGCCCCTGCTCGTAACAGGCTTGCTTTACAGCGGCATCACCGAAGGCACGGCTGGCATTATTGAATCATTACAGGGATGCGCCGTGGCTGGGGGCATTTTTATGATGGCTTACATTATGATTGGTGGAGGCGGTGGTGACGTTAAATTAATGATGGCCTTGGGTTCATGGCTTGGATTTGAACGATCTGCAGTTTTGATGTTGGCAGTCACCATTTCAGGCTTTTTTGCTTCAATAATTATCCTAATCTCTCAAGGTAGCTTGAAAAACATCCCTCACGCCATCTTTCATCAGATGGTTATGGCGCAATTTGGCCTGAAACGTTTAAAGCAAGGAAAAGTCATAAATCATGATTCTGAAGAGATTTATGCGGAGCCAGCCCCTAGAATCAAAGGATGGTTTCCCTATGCTCCAGCAATACTGGTAGGAACCATTGGAGCCTGTTGGTATTGGTCACGATTTGGAGGAGTGATATGAAGAAAAAACGACTCTGGAACCTAGGAAACCGTGGCGCGGAAACCATAGAAATGGCTTTGGTTCTACCCCTTTTTGTAACTTTGCTCTTTTCAGGGTTTGAATATGGCTGGGCAGTTCTAAAAATAATCCAACTTGATCATGTCGCAAGTATCGGAGCGCGCGTGGCAGCGCTTTCTGGCTCAACAAGTGCCGAGGTGGAAAACACCGTCAATTCGGCCCTTTCGGATATCGGAATTACGGGGTCCACAATTACCCTAAATCCACAAGACCCTGCCAATGCAGTATTTGGAACACCCATTGTGGTCAAGATTGAAACTCCATATTCGGAGGTTCAACTACTTGGATTAAGTGGTTTTATGCCGCTTCCCGCCAGTTTAACAGGCAGGGCGAGCATGGTGAAAGAACCTGATCCCTGACCCACAAGATGACTCGTTCTGTGGACATTGCGAATTGAAAAATATTCAAAATTAGCGTCGCTTTATCGGCAATTTTCGTCGATATATTGATCTGAAGCGCAATTTTTGAATTGTCAAATTGAAATTAACACATTGAAAACATCAAGAATCATCTCTATCGGATTGGTTATGGCCGTGGTTGCTGCATTGCTGTCAATCATGATGCAGAATTTATTTTCCGCCGGTAAAGGTTCAGGTCAAAGCGAAATGATTGTGACCTCAAGGGATCTCGCCGCTGGAACTCAAATCATTGCGGAAGACCTAGCTGCTGTACCTGCCAAAGGCAATGTTAAAAACGGAATTTCTTCACGCTCTGCCTTGGTGGGTCGCACGTTAGTTGTGCCAATGCAGAAGGGACAAATGTTTCGAGAGGAAGATTTGATCCAGCAGGGATCTGGCGCCATGATTGCCAGCCAACTTCCAGCTGGTTTCAGAGCAATTACTGTGGTTCTGCACGATACGTCACCAGGCGTGGTTCTGTATCCCGGCGCGTTGGTGGACCTGCTTGCAACTATGGAAATGCCTGCGGCTGGCAATGCGCCAAAAGAAACAATCACGCGGACTGTGCTGGAACGCATTCGTGTTCTTGCCGTCAATGATGAGGCGGTCGGAATTAAACCAAATGAAACAACCGCAAGCGAACGTCGCGTCAATCAACGCAGACTCTCTGTCACTCTTGCGGTGACGCCAGAGCAAGCCGCACAAGTTGAACTTGCCAGCGTGCGCGGCACCATTGGAATCACTTTGCGATCGGATGCTGACAAGTTCAATGATCCAAATAATTTTGCAGTGGCTACGACCAAGTCGTTGCTTGGAGTTGGCTCAGCTGATCAGGCAACTCCAAATGCGAAAGGCACAAAACAGTCAAAAGATGCTGCGCCACCAATCTATTCATCCCCGCTTGCAAAGCAGGCAAAGCAGTTGGAATCCAAACTGTGCCGCATCTTCAGTGTCGACATTCAAATTGAGGAAGTGGATGGAACATTGGCGCTGCACGGCACAATGCCGGATCTCACAACTGCCACACTCATCCGAAACTTTATGACCGGCAGTGGAATGAAGTGGGTTGATCTCTCGCGCATTGCGGGCGTCCAGCAAGTGCAATTGCGCGTGCGAATCGCCGAGGCCAGCCGATCTGCGTTGCGCGAACTGGCCTTTGGCGCCGTGTCTGGTGGTAATTCATTTTTCGGCGGCTACCAAGCTCCAGGCGGATCATCTCCATTCCAACCAGTTTCAATTTCGCCGGGCGGAGGAGCGACGACAGGCGCGACAACCAATGGAAATACAACCACCACAGGAAGTAGCATCAATCAAGCAAACTTTGGATTTGATAAGAACCCAGTTTCAAGTGCCGTTACTTTGTTTGGAGGAGTTCCAGGATCCGATTTAGAATTTTATATTCAGGCTCTTTCCGAAAATAAATATGTGCGATTGCTGGCCGAACCAAACTTGGTGGCCATCAGCGGAGAGCGCGCAACTTTTTTAGTGGGTGGTTCGTTCCCAATTCCCGTGGTACAAAATTCCGGCGCCAGCAGCGCGGTCACCATTGAGTACAAAGAATTCGGCGTGCGATTGAACTTCCGCCCTGAAGTGCTTGGTCAAGGACGCATCCGTTTGGAAGTGGCTCCTGAAGTCAGCGAGCTCAGCGAGATTGGTTCGCTTCGACAAAACGGTTTCACCATTCCAAGCGTCATCACGCGCAGGTCAAGCACAACCGTGGAACTTGGAAGCGGACAATCATTCGCCATGGCTGGTCTACTTCGCTCCAAAGAACAGGGACGCGTTTCTAAAGTTCCAATTCTTGGCGATATTCCAGTGCTTGGAGTGCTCTTTCGAAGCGTTCGATATGAAGAAGATCAGACTGAATTAGTGGTGATGGTCACCGCGGAACTTGTCGAACCACTTGACAATGGAACTGTGCGTCCAATGCCTGGCGAACTTCATGAAACTCCAAACGATTGGGAACTTTTCATGGAAGGTTCGCTGACTGGAGCAACCAAAGCTGGAAAGCCGTTGGCTCGTTTAAAGGTTCTTGGTCTTGAAGGACTCCGTGGTCCTGGCGCTTTACGAAGACCAGACGACTCACGTGTCTCAGCTTCAGATGTTTTCCCCGCCACTCCTGCTGGCGAAGTTTTTCCTGAGACAATCAAAGCCGCTCCATCACCAGCGACAACAACCACCTCCACCACCACGAGCGCCTCAGTTGACGCGCCACCGACAACTCCAATCATTGAGACCACGGCGCCGTGAAGAATGTTGAAGCCGGCAGTCCGGTGAATGATCCAGCCCTTGCCACACTTCGGCGGGATTTGCACACACGACTTGTCAGTAAGTTTGACTTCGCCGCTGCCGATCGCATGGACCGCGACCAACTTGTTGCCCAGTGCACAAGTCGCGTGGTGCATTTGTTGGAACAGTTGGGGTCGACTCATTCCAAACAAAATCAAGAGTGGCTTGTGCAAGGAGTGCTTGATGACATGTTCGGGCTTGGTCCTCTTGAACCCCTGCTGGCTGATGAAACCATCACGGATATTCTTGTTGTCAGTCCAGATCGAGTCTTCATTGAGCGAAATGGTCTTTTGCAGCAATGCAACGCGCAGTTCAGGGACGCCGCGCATTTGCTACATGTCATTCAACGCATCGTTCGCAACGCTGGGCGGCGCATTGACGAACGTAGTCCCATGGTGGATGCGCGTCTTGCCGATGGTTCCCGCATTAACGCCATCATTGCGCCTCTTGCGGTGGACGGCGCCCAACTCAGTATTCGACGCTTTCCAAAAAAGGCGCTTGGTTTGGATGGACTCATTCAACTTCAAACACTGCCCGATGCGACTGCGTCCTTGCTACGCGCGGCGGTCGCTGGCCGGCTGAATATTATTTTCTCTGGTGGAACTGGTGTAGGAAAAACAACCATGCTCAATGCGGCATCGGCTGCCATTGACACCAATGAACGAGTCATCACCATTGAAGATGCGGCTGAACTTAGGCTTGAAGGTGGTCATGTTGTTCGTCTAGAAACCCGCGCCGCAAATGTGGAAGGCGTGGGTGCCATTGAAGCCAGGGAACTTCTTCGCAACGCGCTGCGAATGCGGCCGGATCGCATCATTGTGGGTGAATGCCGCGGCGCTGAAGCCTTTGACATGATGCAGGCCATGAACACTGGACACGAAGGTTCCATGACCACGCTGCATGCCAACAGCGCCAAGGACACGCTTTCGCGACTTGAGTCCATGCTTTCAATGGGCGGCTTCGACATGCCAATTCGTGTGCTACGTGAATACATCGCTTCCGCCATTGACATGGTTGTGCATTTGGCTCGGTTACCCGATGGTCGACGAGTTGTGAACGAAGTGGTGGAACTTTGTGGCAGCGACGAAAATGGAATTCGCGTCACTGTGCTCCATCATTTCCGCCTTGAAGGCATGCGAGACGGCCAACTCAATGGGCGGTTTTTCGCCAGTGGGCAAAAGCCAAACTTTCTTGAACGTCTCCAAACTCGCGGACTTTCGCTCGACCCATCCATTTTTACCGCTGGTCCACTGTCCGCCAAGGATAAAAAGTAATCGTGTTGCAGTCACTATTGGTGCCATTTCTAACCGCGACCGTCTTGATGATGGCTTGGATGTTTTTCATGTGGCCCAAACGACAACGTGTCCTACCTGGCTCACAAGAAATTCCTGAAACGGTCAAGGGCAAGAAATTGAATTCAAATGTTCCTCTGATTGGCGGGATTATCTTGGCTGCAATCACATGGCAAATTGGGCGCAATCCAAGCTTGGCATTTGCGGTGTTCGCGGTTTGGTACGGCGCCAATGTCATGGTTCGCAGCCGTATTCAACAAAAGCAAACTCAACAAGAAGAGCAATACGCCATCGAGGCAATTGGCGGAGCGAGTCGTTCGCTACGCGCTGGAATTCCAATGTCGGGCATGCTTCATATTTTGGCGTTGGAGAGCCGTGGCGAAACACAGTCGGCCTTTCGCCAAATCGTTCAACGCGAAGGCATGGGTGAGGAATTGGTGCTTGCTGTGCGCCGAGTCCTACTGCAATCCCCACTGGCATCCCTTCGTGCGTTTGGTCTCGCGTTGATCATTCAAGTCTCCGCCGGCGGCAACTTGGCGGACACCACCGATCGCCTTGCCCGCTCCTTAATTGATTTAAACCGAGTTCGCCGCAGAGCCAAGACCATCGTTGCGTATAGCCGCGCCGCCGCCACCGTGTTTGTCTTGCTTCCAATCATTGTGGTTCCATTAATGTGCACACTGATCGATGGCTATCGCGAATTTCTACTTGATCGAAAAACGGGCAACACCATTCTGGGTTTCTCGATTGTTCTTCTTGTCCTTGGCCTAGTCATGATCCAGCGATTTAGTCGCATCGAATCCCTGGGCGAATGGAAACCTTCGTGATCATTCATCCGTTCATCACTGGTGGCGCAACCCTGCTGGCCGTGGTGGGATTCGGCTTGGTCGCTCGCGCGCGCGCTCAGCGCAAGTTGGCGATCACGACCAACATCCCCGCAGCATCCACCGCTCTCGAGTCAATCGATCCTTGGGCATTCACGGATCAGCAACGGGGACTAATCGCCCTTCTGCCAAAATCATTGCGACACACATTGACCTCCGCGGGATTTGTTACGCCAAACTCGCAATTGAAATTTTTTGCCATTCACGCTCTGATTTTAGTTCTTGCCACATTCAGTTGCTTCGGGTTGGCAATCAATTTTAACTCATCACCCATGGCAATTTTTCTTGCGGGCTGCATGGGCGCCATCATTGGGTGGTGGCTTCCACGATCTTGGCTGGAATGGCGCATTGCAAAAAGGCGCATTGAAATTATTTCAGAATTTCCGGTCATGCTTGATCTGCTACAAATTTCCGTTCAAGGAGGCATGAGTCTTCCAACTGCCTGGGAGACCGTTTCAAATACTCTCGAAAGCGCCAGCGATGCTCTTGCTCAAGAAATGCGTTGGATTGATCTTGAAGTTGGCTTTGGTGTTCGATGGGGACAGTCACTTATGGCAGCCACGGAAAGAACCGGGGTCACACAATTCCGCTCATTGGGTTCACTCCTTGAACAAACAGAACGATTCGGCACCGGAATGTCGCAGATGATTCAGGTTCTTTGCGACTCACTTCGACACGAAGAAATTCAAGGGCTTGAAGAGCGCGCCCATCAGGCCTCCGTGAAAATGCTCATTCCATTGGCAGCCATGATGCTGCCAGCCACCATCTTGCTCATCTTTGGACCAATTGTTCTGATGATGGTCGAAGCGCTTCAAAAATCAACAGCTGATTGAATACCACCAAAATCACAGACTCCCTGAAACGGAAAGAAAACCTATGAGAAATAAACAACACAAAAACGCAAGCCAAGTCTTGAACCGTTCCAATTCATTGCCCTGGTTGGCGAAACGCTTGCATGCCCTTCTTCTCCTGAATCTTCTAGTCGCAGTCACGCTTTTGCTTCCGGGGTGCAGCAAGCCCCCACCAAAACAAACAGACAGTGTCGTTCTGAAAGATGATGTGCAGCTTGCAGCGGACAAGGAATATGTGCGCGAGCCTTTCAACGACCAAACTCGTCTGGGCGTGATCAAGCAACGCACCCTGTACGAAATGCATTTCAAACCTGATTCAGCGACACTTTCGAATCTAGGCAAACGCGACATGGCAATTCTGGCTGAAGCCATGCGCGAAGATGGAGGTCGCATTTCCTTGCCGCGCGGAACGTCAAGTGAGGCTTTGCATGCGGCAAGAATTGAGCAGGTCCGAGCAACTCTTGTGGAGGCTGGCATTGACTTGACTCGCGTCAAGATTGGTGACGAATCAACTGGCGGCTCTGGCGTCAACACGATCGATGCGGTGCTGATCCGTGAAAACATTCGAAAATCACCCATGAAGGAATCGGGTGGAAAAATTTTAAATGATGCCGGAGATGGAAAGTCATCAGGAGGAAACCCATGATTGCAAATTCAATGCGTCTGAAACTTGGTACAGGCATACTTTTCGCCGCCATGATTCTTCTTGGCTCAACGGGTTGCGAGACAACACCCCAAACACCTTCTGAACCTGATTGGTTTGAAGGCGGGTCCATGAAGCCCGCATCTCCGGAAACCCTTCAACTTACAGCACGGGTTCTTGCCGCCAAAGGGGACACGGCAAGGGCTGGCTATATCTTGGATCGCATGCTGCAAGAATTTCCAAATTATCTAGGCACCTACACAGAGGGTGCGGAGGTCTTGCTCATTGATGGCCGCAATGCGGAGGCAATCAAGTGGCTCAACCGAGGACTTGAGAGATTTCCAAACCAGCCAATCCTGATCAACAATCGAGGCATGTGCCACCTGTTGGCGGCCGATCTTCCAGCCGCAACTCTGGACTTTAATGCCGCCTACGCGGCGGATCCAGACGACGCCGAATATGTGGCAAATTTGGCCCTAGTAAAGGCCATTGCAGGGGACGAATCAGCCGCAAAAGTACTTTGGAGCCGCGTACTTCCAGAAAGTGAAGTCCAACGAAACATTGAAATTGCAGCCAAGTCAAGACCAAATTTTCCGATAAAATGACGGTTTTTATTAAAAAATTGCACTTTGATTATCAAATTTAGATATTTATGAGATATTCCCTTGACTCCTAGTTGAAATCAGATACTAATCTCCCGTCTTTAACAAGGTGTTAGAGGCAATGTGTTGTTTAAAAATTTACGAAAGAATAAAATGAAAAATTGGATCATGAATTTCATCGCTGATGAACGTGGCACTGCTGCTGTTGAGTACGGAATTACCGCTGTTGTAATGGCGGGTGGCGCAGCCACTGGTTTGTCATCTTTGAAGGATGAACTTCAAGCCAAGCAATCCGACATGATCTCCATCTTGGGCGATCAGAGCGGCGAGTAAGTTACAAAACTGAATGTTTCCATACGGCCTCGTCCAAAAGACGGGGCCGTATGTGTTTTTAAATTGCCACGAAAACTCGTTGAAAGTGCACAGATTTAATGTTGTTCCAAATGTTCAGAATTCATTCCAATTTATCGGAATCGGCGCCTCCTTCAGGCTGTATTTAGATTTAAAAATTGGAAAATTTCCAAAATCCAACTTGCATAAATCCAAATTCAAGATAATTTTATTTCACTCTTCTGTATGAGGCGTGTTGCCTTCGTATGCAATTTGAAGAGATATTTTGTTTTGAAGGATATAAAAATGAAGAATTGGATCTTGAATTTTATCGCTGATGAGCGCGGCACAGCCGCTGTTGAGTACGGAATCACCGCAGTAGTAATGGCTGGTGGTGCAGCTTCTGGTTTGTCATCTTTGAAGGATGAACTTCAAGGCAAGCAATCGGACATGATCTCCATCTTGGGCGATCAAGGCACCGACTAAGTTACATAAGTGAATGTTTCCATACGGCCTCGTCCAAAAGACGGGGCCGTATGTGTTTTTGCAGTTGATGTATTTGCTTTGACTTGAAATTAGTCGCTTCTACCAAACACGCCATTCAAGTTATTCGACTCACAGTCCCATGATGGAGTAGCCGCTATCCACATACAGGGTCTGGCCCGTCACACCATTGGCCATGCCTGACAGCAACCATGCCGCGGTGTCACCCACATCTTTCGCGGTGATATTGCGCTTCAGCGGCGCCTTCTTTTCCACCCATTCAAGAATTTGCCCAAACCCACCCACCGCCATTGCGCTGAGAGTCTTGACCGGACCAGCCGAAATCACATTGCAGCGAATGTTTTTCTCGCCAAGTTCCATGGCTAAATATCGATTTGTGGCTTCAAGCGCCGCCTTTGCAACGCCCATCACGTTGTAGCCGGGCACAGCTTTTTCCGCGCCGTAATAACTCAATGCAATCATGGATCCGCCATTGGTCATCATGGGCGCCGCGCGGTGTGCCATGGCTTGATAGGTGTACGCCGATAAATCCATAGCTTGCGTGAATACATCGCGCGGAGTCGCCGCGAAAGCGCCAACTTTCAACCAGTCCTTGTTGGCGTACGCAATGGAATGCACCAGAAAATCCAACTGGCCAAATTCGCTTTGAATTTTGGCAAACACCTGATCCATTTGCTCGTCGCTGCCGGCATCCATTGGCATGACCCACGGATCTTTCACGCCCAATTCTTCCAACGACATGCGAATGCGTCGCTCCATTTTGTCGCCAGGCAAGTGCGTGAACAAACATTGACCACCTTGGGCCAAAATACTTTCAGTGATGCCCGATGCTATTGAGCGATCATTTGCGATACCAACGATCAGTCCACGTTTGCCTTCAAGTATTCCCATTGATGTTCCTTTGAGTTTGAATCATGTGAGTTTGAATCATGCTCACAAATGAGAGAGTAACCACGCTGCAAAAAATATGCGCTGATTCAAAAAATTCTCAAAGCATGAGAACGCAATCCACAACAAAATTACTTGCCCGGTTGCGCAACCAATGGCGGCGCCCCAGATGGGATAATTGGCGCAATTTCCTGTGATTTCCCCTGCATAGCCGCGGGTTGCTGAATTATGCCGTAGGCCCACAACTTTTGGCTTTGCACACCGGTCTTTAACTCCAACATGAATTGCACAAGTCCAGTGGCGTACGGCTTTGGACTCACACGACAACGAACCTGAATGTCTTTGCCCGATCTTTCTTGCGCCAACATTTGCACAGAAAATAAATCCGACAAACTAGACACGCTGAGCACTGGCTCCGTCCAGTCCACCATGTCAAAAGTAAAATCTTTGAAACCGTTTGCTGGAATGACCCCCAGGTTCAAGTTGTATTCCTTCATGCGAACCACTGGCACAATATTCATTTTCTCATTTCGAACTTTCAATGCCAACACAGGGGAATCCGTTCGATCCGTTTGAATCAAGCACCACGCTGGCAACGCATCACGCACATATTGCGTCAAGTCGTAGCGCAAGAGATACGTGTTTTTCACGCCGTCCTTCGTGGGATCAAATCCAATAAAAGTTGGCGCATTGTTGTCAACTGAAAGAATGCGAAAGGGTTTGCGATCAACGCTTTCAATGACCACGCGCCCCGCCACTGGCACGTTGGGCAACACATTGATAGCGGGCGGAACGGCACGCAAGGCAACTACAACTTCAGCGCGAACATCCACCTCAACGGGCTGGCTGAAGCCTTCAACAATCACTTTCACCGTGGACTTGCGCGGACCAGTGGCCATTGCGGCGGCCAAACTGGCGTCAAACTGAATAGATTGACCAGGGCCAATGACCCTCCCTGCGAGATCGGTGGTTGAAGTGCACGTA
>CAIUGT010000099.1 GCA_903898755.1 uncultured bacterium
AAAGACGAAAGTGATTTCATGAAGAGACTCCTAGGAAGGGAATAGGGAAGAGAGGGATGTAAGAGAGGGACTCTTACTGCAGTGAATATGCACCACATTTGTGATGGTTCCTTACATTCTTTGTTTGAAGTTTGTTAAGAATCAGTGAGCGTATGTATGCAATTCGGACAAGCAAAAAAGCAACCGCCCCCATTTTCATGGAGGCGGCTGGAAGTTGTAAAGTCAATCAAGTGAATACTTAGCGTCGACGACGTGCAACCATGCCAGCCAAGCCGACCAAGGCGATGGCGCCTGGAGATGGAACTGGAAGCACTGCTCCAGTCACGCTGATGTTGTCAATGCGATTTGTTCCAGTTGTTGTGCTTGTACCAGCTGTGACCACCTTGAACCGAATGATTACGCTGGCTTGGTTATCTGCTGCGCTAGCCAATGATCCAAAGCTTGAAGTTGTAACAGGCACCGTTGCACTCCAACTCACTAGATTCACCGTATAGGATCCAAGTGAGCTAAATGTCGAGCCACCATCAACACTTAAGACTGCTTCAAATCCAGCAGGACCAGTGGAACTACGTGTTTGCTCCCAAGCTACTGAAACGCTGCTATAGCCTGTAGTCGCCAAGGAGATTTGGTAGTAGTCGCCAACATTCCAGCCGTTGGAACTCAATGCATAAGTGCTGCCGTTTCCAGCTGGTGAAGACCAAGCTGTTGAGGCGGAGGAGTGAGTGCCACTAAGCATGCTTCCAGACACCAGTGCGCCCAAATTGGCGGCGCCGTAACTATATGTTGCCGCGGTTGTCGCTGTAACTGCTGTTGGAATGCTCCAACCAGCTATTACATCGGCCGAGGCGGCTGACGCAGTGGCGATCACGGCGGAGGCGATCAGTAAAGAAGAAAGTGATTTCATGAAGAGACTCCTAAAAGGGAATAGGGAAGGAAAGGGATGTAAGAGGGGTCTCTTACTGCAGGGAAGATGCACCACATTTGTGATGGTTCTCACAATTGCGTGTGTGTGTATTGTTAAGAATACGTGAATGTCGACATGCAATAGCTTGACGTGATCCACGCAATGACTTTGATTACAATGTATTTGCGCAGATTTCCCACGCCCAACCAAGGACTCCACCATGACAAGCAATACGCCAGCCAATAATTCGTCCAACAACAATTCCGACGCGCAGAAAAAATCAACCCTTGGCGCAAAGTCGGGCGGCGTCTTTGGCACTGGTTTGGATAACGCAGGCAAGCCTGCTGCGTTCAACTTTGGTGGCGCTGCTGGAACACCATTTCATGGCAAGGGCTCAACGTTTGGTGGCGGCAAGGGCTCCAACAAAGGCGGCGGCAAACGATCCGCGCCAGTTGGTGGGCAAAAGCGTTCAGGTGCTGGCGGCGCGCGCGGTCGCTAACAATTTTCTAAATTTATCTCGGCGTGATCTTCTCAACGCCACCCATGTGTGGCCGCAATACGTGCGGCACATTCACGGATCCATCCGCGTTTTGATTCAACTCCAAAATTGGAATGAGCACGCGCGGACTTGCAATCACCGTGTTGTTCAGCGCCCACGCAATGTGAATTTTTCCATCGGCGTCGCGGTAGCGCAAGTTCAAGCGGCGACATTGAAAATCACCAAGACGGCTGGCTGAATGTGTCTCGCCCCATTCGCCGCTTGGAACGCCGTCAGCGCCAATATCGCCGCGGCCTGGCATCCAACATTCAATATCGATCATGTCCTCGTTCTTCATTCCAAGGTCGCCGGTGCAACATTGCAGCAAGCGATACGGCAGCGACAAGCCTTGCAAAATCATTTCCACTGTTTCCAACATGTGCTTATGCCAGCCGCGACTTTCAGCGTCGTCGGCGCGGCAAATGACAACTTGTTCCACCTTGTCAAATTGATGAATGCGATACAAGCCCGCGGTGTCCTTGCCCGACGCGCCGGCTTCGCGGCGAAAGCAAGTGCTTTGCGTTGTGTACTTCAGCGGCAGTTGCTCAATGGGAATAATTTCGTCCGCGTGAAAACCCATCAGCCCAACTTCGCCGGTACCTGTCAGAAATAAATCGTGACCAGCGCCGCGGCTTGACTCGTCTATGTGATACGCCTGGTCGCGGCCAAACGGAAAGAAACCCGTACCTTGCATGCATTCTTCCTTCACGATCACGGGCACGCCCATGGCGGTAAAACCGCGCTTTTCCGTTATAAAGTCAAAGGCATAGCGAAGGGCGGCCTGGTGCAATTTCATACCAAGACCCGTCAACACATAGTGGCGCGTGCCCGCGGTCTTCACGCCGCGCTCAAAATCAACAAGACCAAGGTCGCGCACCAATTCCAAATGCGTCTTTGGTTTGAAACCGCGCTGACTTTCAAAACTTTTCAATGGATCAAAGTGCGGCGCGTTCCAACGGCGAATTTCTTTGTTGTCTTCGGCGCCCGCTCCAACAGGAACATCGGCGGCGGGAGGTTGTGGAATCCGCATCAACAAATCGTGCCACTTTGGTCCGGTCTCCGCCAATTGTCTGTCCAGTTCAGCGGCTTCCAATTTTAGTTCCGCGGGGCGGCGTTCCAGTTCCTTTAATTTTGTTTCAATCGCTTCACGCTCCGCGCCAGTGGCGGATTTCAACTGACCCTTTAATCGGCCAAGTTCAGGTCCCGTCTCTTTGCTGAATTTATTTTGCTCGGCGCGTTTCACTTCAACGGCACCGGTCAACTCTCGGCGGCGCGCATCAATCGCAAGCAACTCGTCAATGTCCACATCGGCGCGCTTCAGGCGCACGCCATTTTTAAATCGTTCCGGGTCATCACGCAGTGCTTTAATGTCGATCATGGAACGAGCGAGTGTAGAAAAAAGTGGCGCACGTGTTTGGCAGATTCAAGCCGTCGTTGCGCGGCTGATTTCAGGCCAAATTTCAGGCGCAATTTCCGCCAGAATTTCAGGGAGAATTTGGGCGGCGATAGCTTGG
>CAIUGT010000100.1 GCA_903898755.1 uncultured bacterium
GATGACTCTTTGAGATCATCAAGCGATTCAAACAACGCCTCGACAAAACGATCGGCGTCAAATGGCTCGACATCTTCAGGCGTTTCACCAACGCCAACAAGCTTCACGGGCACGCCAAGTTCCTCGCGGATTTGCACCACCGAACCGCCGCGCGCGGTGCCGTCAAGTTTGGAAAGAAACACGCCCGTCACGCCGGCCGCCACGCCAAAAGCCTTGGCCTGCGCGATGGCGCTTTGACCCGTGGTGGCGTCAAGCACCAACAATGTTTCGTGCGGCGCGCCTGGAATTTTCTTGGCAAGCACGCCGCGAATTTTAGCCAACTGCCGCATTAATCCCTCTTGATTGTGCAGTCGTCCCGCGGTGTCCACCAACAACACATCCGCCTTGCGCGCAATGGCCGCTTCGGCCGCGTCAAACACAACCGACGCTGGATCGGCGTTAGTGGAGCCGCGCACAACATCAATGTCCAAACGCTTGGCCCACACTTCCAGTTGCGCCACCGCGCCAGCGCGAAATGTGTCGCCCGCGGCAAGCAACACCGAGCGGCCTTCGTCTTTCAAGGCCTTCGCAATTTTCGCCACGCTTGTTGTTTTGCCGGAGCCGTTGACACCCACAACTAAAATCACCGTTGGACCCTCGGCCACTTTGGCCAACGACAAATCGCTGCCACGTAGCCGATCCTTCAAGCGCTCTTTCAAAATGGAAACCGCGTCGCTGCCGCGCTTGGCGGTGCCACCACGAAACGCGCGGCGCACTTCATCAACCACTTCGCGCGCAATGCGCACGCCCATGTCGGATGCGACCAACGTGCTTTCAATTCGATCGATCAAGTCCTCGTCCAGGTCCTTGCCCGTGAGCACTCCGCGAAGTCCGCCAGTGACGGCGGCGGCGGTTTTAGAAATGCCGCGGCGAAGCGCGTCCAGCGCCGAGCGAAACATCAACGCTTGCCTCCGCGGTCTTTCCACCAACGATCAAGCACCGCGTTCACAAACGCCGGACTGTGTTCTCCGCCAAATTCACGCGCCAATTCAACGGCGGCGTCAATCACGGCCACTGGTGGCGCAAGTTCATGCGTGATTTCATACACGGCGATTCGAATGACATTGCGATCCACCGCGGGTTGCCTGTGAATTGGCCACTCCGGTGAAAGTTGCGCGATGGCCACATCGGACACATCGCGCTCGCTCCAAGCGGCGCGCGCCAATTCAACGCCTTGCGCCAAGCATGATTCACTTTCGGATCCTTGCGCGTCGTCGCGAAACGCGCCCACCAAGCTTTCGCCGGCGCCGCCATTATTTTCTCCGCCCAGATCCATTTCAAACATCGCTTGCAACGCGCAGCGCCGCGCGTTGCGTCGGTCTTTGGCCACGCTCATGATTTTTTCTCCACAACTGAAACCGCCGCGGAAGTTCCTTCAGACATTTGACGCAAACGACAAAGTTCCGAATGCGTTCGCAATGCGGCGTTCATGGCGAACGCGCCCGCGTCGCCCTTGTTGCCACCCGAGCGCGACTTGGCTTGACTTAAACATTCAACCGTAAGCACAGCCAACGCGACCGGCTTGCGGTGCGCCACGGCCAATTGTGTGAATTGCGCGAACGCCGCGTCAACAATAAATTGATCGTGCCGCGTCTCTCCACGAACCACGCAACCAATCACCACAACGGCGTCAATGTCGCTCCGCTGGATCATCTGCGCCACCACTGGCGGCAAATCAAAAATTCCATCCACGGTTGCCAAGCGCAGATCAGTGGCAATTCCTCCCGCGTGTTCAAACGCCGATTCGGCCCCATCGCGCAGGCGCTGATACATTTCTTTGTGATAGTCGGCGGCAACAATGCCAATTCGAACGCCCTTGGCGTTGGAAACATTTATTTTTTTATCTTCGGTTCGACGCATGGAAATTGAATGGTAGTGATCTTGGGGCGCTCGCAACAATCAGCCGTTTCGTAGCATGGTTCCAATGCGAGTTTCACTTGTCCGAATTTTTGCCGCGTTGCAACTCATGCGAATTCCACTTGCCGCGGGCGCGGCGGTGAACTTGATGTTCGCCACGTTGCTGGCGCGGTTTGATTCCGCCACTGCAACCTTTCCCATTTCCACCATGCCCTTGTGGGGCGCGCTGTTGGCGGCCGCGGTCATTGGCTCCGGCCTATTTGGTTTCGCCGCGGGCATGAACGATTTGCTCGACGCGCGCCGCGATCAAACATTTCAACGCAACCGTCCATTGTCAACGGGCCGACTCACCACCGCGCAAGCAACGCTGCTCACGTTCACCGCGCTCTTGGCCAGCATGATTGGCGCCTCCATGTTTGGTGAAACCAGCATGGCCGTCGCCATGTTCACCGCGTTTGGAATTGCCATGTGGAACACCATGGGCCGATTTGTTCCGGCGGTTGGCTTGCTCATGTTGGGCTTGGCGCAAGCGGGAAGTTTTTTTATTCCTTGGATCGGACAATCCTTCACGCTTCCGGCCTCGTTGATTTTGGTGCAGACCATCGCGACCGGTTCTCTGCTTCACAAAGTTCTTGAGAAGCGGCCGCGGCTTGATCGCTCCGCCACAATCTTGCTTGCCATTCTCAGCGCGATCTCAGTCGCGGGTTTGACTTGGCTTTCTATTCGCCGTGGCGCGGCCGAGTGGCCCGCCGGAGAATCTTGGCTTGCCTTGGCGCCCATCGGGGCCATGGCGATTTTTGCGTGGCAATCCAGTCGCGCTCTCACCGCGCGCAACACCATTGAAACCGCCGACTCATTGCGCCGCGCCGCCGCCATTTTCCCTTCCGTCGCGGCGGCGGGTTGGATGCTGTCCATTTCACACAATGAATGGGCCGCCGTTTTCGCTGTATTCGCCGCATTTGTGTGGGGTCTTTCGTGGCTGGCGCGCGAAGTCCACGACATGCTTGGACAAGCCACCGCTTGGCGTGGATGACTCTGTTGGGCGCTCCTTTGATCTCACTTTCTCCGCCATCGAAATGTTCATTTCATCGGTAGCATTCGTTCATTCATGGTCATTCGCGCGATCATTCTTGCCTTGGCGCTCACGCACATTGCGCTTGCGCAGCAACTCACCACCGTCGCCGTGAAGGGCGATCGCTTGAGCGGATTTGTTCTTCCCATTGTCCCGGTGAAAAGTGATTTGGTGATCAACGGAACGCGCGCCTTCGCGTGGAAAGTGGACGACACGCGCCGACTTGTTGTGGAAGGCGATGTTCGCGTGACCGTGGGCGCGTACTCCTTCGCCACAAAAAAAGTCGTGGTGTGGATCAATCGCATTCCTTCCGCGGACGGTTTGATTTCGCAATGCGCGCTGTACTTTCCAGAAGTGGGCGAGCCCTCGCGACGCGCCGGTCTTGGCGTGGCTGGCGATGATGTCCTTGTCACCGCAAGTTTTCGTGGCGAAGTCAAACTGAAAGTTCCGTTGTTGGATGACAAGGCCGCGCCCGCTCAAGATTTTGCGGCGGGCGACTTGCGCCTGCAGGCGTATCTGCAAAAACTGGCAAGCGCCCCCGCCAAGCTCATGACGCAACCAGTCGTGAATCAGCCAAAAGTCGCATCAAGTGACACGCCAATGGTGGTGGGAGCGAGCATTCCAGAGCCGCCAACCTTGGCGCCAACTGCAACAACTGTTTCATTGCCGCAACGCGGCGCGCTGGCCATTTTCCAACCAGGCGATCTAGTCACATTCGCCGGCCGCGAGACCTCCATCGATGAAAAAACTGACACCATTATGGTGACAGGCAGCGCGCTGATTGATCTGACCGCGAATGATCCACGCTTGAAGACTGGCGAGTTGCGATTGTCCAGCGAACGAGCGATTGTTTTTCTAAAGCCTGGATCCATGGCGCAGATTCGCCAAGACTCAGGTCAGTTGGATGTGAAAGCCGTTCAAGGAATTTATTTGGAGGGCGATGTGATTGCCACCGACGGCAACTACATCATGCGCGGGCAACAGGTGTACTACGACATCGCGCTCAATCGGGCCGTGGCCGCGCAAGCCGTGCTTCGAACCTATGTGCGATCCGGCATTCCTGTGTACGCGCGCGCGAATGAAATGCGTCAAATTTCCGCCGATCAATTCGAGGCCACCGACGCGCGCGTCAGCATCAGCGAATTTTTTACGCCGCATCTTTCCGTTGGCGCCGACAAAATCACCGTGACAAAAAATCCAGGCAAAGACGCCGGCACCACTATTGACGCAAGTCATGTCACGTTCCGCTCCGGCAACACGCCCATTTTCTATTGGCCATATATGCGTGGAACGCCTGAAAAAACCGTGCTTCCAGAAATTTCGGGTGGCTACAACGAATACCGCGGAACAACCATTGGCACGCGCTGGGATATGTGGGCCTTGCTTGGCTACGACCCAATTCCAGGAGTGGAAGCCAAACTTGTCAACGACATCTACACGCTCAACGGCGTCGGCCTTGGAACAAAGTTCAGCGGGCTTGGCGCCAACATGAACTTGTATGGCTTCTACGACTTTGAAAATGAGGAGCAGGCGTCCACGGGTGTGACGTACACATCCACCTTGAAATATCGCGGCTTGATCGACGGTGATTACACCTATCTCATCGATGAACATTCGCTGCTGCAAGGATCCGTTGCATGGACAAGTGACGGCGCCTTCGTGAACACATTTCGCCAAGACGATTTCGCCAATCGACTTGAATATGAAACCAAGGCGTTCATGAAATTGCAATCAGGCAACAGCGCCTTCACCATGTTGCTTAAAAATGATCTTGATGGGTACGTGATCAATAGTTGGCAATTGGCCAGCCGCCCGTACACGGTCAACAAACTTCCCGAGATCGCCTATCGACGCTACGGCGATTCATTCTTCTCAGATCACTTGTCATGGACGCAGGAATATTCCGCCAATGCAATGTCCATGCGCCTGCAAAATGGAACGCCTGGCTCAAGCGCAGTGACCAGCGCCGCATTTAACGCGCCCAACGCAACTGGCACAGCGGCCAATCCCATCTTCAACGCCAACACCGATATCACCAACGCGTATCAAGCCGCCGGCTACAACGAGGATGTGTATGCGCGCGTCTACACGCGCCAAGAATTGGCGTACCCAATTGATATTTCGCCGGCAAAGATCACGCCATTTATCAACGGCACCGCCATCGGGTACGCGCTGAATGATTTCAGCAATTACTCAACCGTCAACGGAACGAATGGCCAGTCTGGAACCACGCGCGGACTCATGGGTATTGGCGCGCGCAGTAGCGCTGAATTTTCGCAGTCATTCGATGGCGTGCAAAATGCCGCGCTTGATGTGAATCGGTTGCGCTATGTGGTGCAACCCAACTCCACTATTTGGGGCGGCTATGACACCGCTGACAAGGGCGAGTATCCAATCTTTGATCAGAATGTTGAAGGCATTTCCGCGGCGCAAGTTGCGCAAATTGGCGCCAAGCAACGCTTGCAAACGTATCGCGGCGGTCCAGGCGCGTGGCGCAGCGTGGATTGGATCACGCTTGATGCCGGCGCTGTTGTGAACAATGGCGGCGCAAATTTTGGACGCACCAGTGGGACGGGTTTGGCGTACGCGCAAAGTCCAACGCCATCTTTTTATTCTTGGCGTCCTGAACTTTCCCAGTGGGGCAGCCACTTGTACGGCAGCAGTTCGTGGGAGATTTCCAGCACATTCACCGCGTATGGCTCAGTGAAGTGGATGCTTGATGATGTTCCAACCTACACCACGGGCGCGTTTAAAAATATGGCGCGCGGCTCATTGGGCATGCGAATGCAGCACTCGCCCGACACCAGTTTCTTTATTGAATACCGCAGCATCAATAATTTTGATCCATCCAACTACTACATCAACGATGAGTTGCTGCAACTTGGCGTGGCGTATCAAATTTCAAAGTTGTACACCTTCACACTCAGTCCGCAAATTGATTTGGTGGAACACAATTTGCGCGCGGCATCCGCAAACCTAACCCGCAGTTTCCCAGATTTTAATTTAAGCGCGGGCGTGGCTTATGACTCACTCACTGATGTTTACTCTTTTGGAATCAGTCTTTCCATTCCCGCGATTGGCGCAAGCACACCTGGATTAATGGGAAGCTCCGCGGACACTTCTCCGTTTGGAAGTACGACCACCGGCTTAAGCCAATAAATTCGCTCTCTTGCGGCGGCAACATCGTCAAATTTGAATTGACAAAGCGCGCGATCACTCTTCAAAAAGCGCGTTTGGCACTTCGATCAACTTCTCACCAATGTGCGCGGCGCCGGCGGCGGTCAGCCTGCGGCCTTGTCGAGTGCGCGACAAAAATCCGCGGCGCAGCAAATACGGTTCAACCATGTCTTCCAATGTGCCGGCGTCATCACCCAATGTTGCGGCAAGCGCGTCAAGGCCAACTGGTCCGCCGCGATATTGACGCGCGAGCGTGGTTAAATATTTTCGATCAAGTTCATCAAGACCCATGGCGTCAACGCCCTCAAGTTCCAGCGCGCCGTCCACGGACTTGTCATCCACCTTGCCGCCCGATTTCACCGCGGCCCAATCACGCACGCGACGCAACAAACGCAGCGCCACGCGCGGAGTTCCGCGACTGCGGCCCGCGATGCGTGTCAGCGTGCTGCTGGCCACTTTCATGGATAACAAATCAGCCGCGCGCATAAGAATGCGCTGCAAATCGGAGTCGTCATAAAAATCCAAATGATGCGCAATGCCAAAGCGGCTGCGCAACGCCTGCGTCAGCAAACCGGCGCGCGTAGTGGCGCCAATCAACGTGAATGGTTTCAGCGGCAGCGTGACAATGCGCGCGTGCATACCGCTGTCCACCGTGAAGTCCACGCGGTATTCCTCCATCGCGGGATAAATATATTCCTCCACGCTCGCGGGCAAGCGATGAATTTCATCTATGAACAATACGTCGCGCGGCTGCATGCGCGTGAGCGTGCCAACCAAATCGCCCGCCTTGGTCAGCGCGGGACCGCTGGTGACATAGGCGCGCGAACCCATCTCCGCGGCAATCACATGCGCCAACGTTGTCTTGCCAAGTCCCGGTGGACCGTGCAACAACACATGATCAATCGGCTCATTGCGCGTGCGCGAGGCGTCCAACGCAATGCGAATGCGCTCCACCAACGCGGACTGTCCTATGTATTCATCAAGAGCGCGCGGACGCAATGTGTGCGACTGCGGATCAAGTTGATCCTCTGACACTTCATCGGCGGAAACAATGCGCTCGCGGGCCATGAATTAAAATCGAACCTGCGGCGCGGCGCGCGCAACTTCATCATCTTCCTTGAAGAAGCCCAGAACCTTCATGCCAAATATGCCGGCAACAATGTTGGACGGAAACACGGCAATAGCTTCGTTGTATGAAGCGACCGTTTGATTAAAGCCCTGGCGCTTGCCGCTGATTCTATTTTCAGTTTCAGCAAGTTCGCCCTGCAATTTCATGAATCCGCCGTCGGCCTTGAGATTTGGATACGCCTCCGCGACCGCCATCAGGCGACCCAGTGAACGCGTGAGCGCGCCCTCTGTTTCCACGCGCTCATTCAATGTGCGTGCCTGCGTTGCGGCGGCGCGCGCCTGCATGACCGCGGTCAGCGTTTCTTTTTCATGCGCCGCGTAGCCCTTCACGGTCTCCACCAAATTCGGAATCAAATCGTGGCGGCGGCGCAGTTCAACATCAATGTCGGCGAAGGAACCTTCGGCCGCGATACGGCGTCGCTGCAAACCGTTGTACATGGCGATCACGGCAATCACCACGATCAATGCTGCAACAACAATAAGAAGAAGAATGGGTGTCATTTATGCGGCCTCCATGTGGACGAAGATACCCACTTCTCACATGAAAGAAAAAATAAACCGCGCGGGCGATTCACCAAACTTAATTCCAGCTTAAACCCTTGGGCCAGTGTTGCGTGCCCTGCGCGTCGGCCGCCGCCACCACGCCTTCAAGGCGGGCGATTTCATTGGCCACAAGTTGCGCGCGCTCCCACGGATTTCCGCAGGACAACAAGTGGTAGCGCGCTTGCTCGTCGCGCAACATGGCCGCGCCAACAAGTTCAATCACCGCGTGCGTTGGCATGTCGCGGCGGTCCGCCCACTCGGCCACTTTCTTCACGCTTGAAAGTCGTTGCAACAACGGCCGATGCAGCAACTCCTGCAAAACCTTGCGCGCCGCCTTCATTTTGGGCGGCATTTGATTGGGCGGATCAATCGGATACAGCGTCGCCGTGCGGTACGCCTTTGATTCACACGGTTCTTGAATTTCTTTGATGCGCGCGCGGCAGACTCCGTGCAAGACAATATTGTGGCGGCCATCTTTCAGTTGCTCGTGCTGCACAATTTGTCCAACGCACACAGCGGGCCGCAACTTTGGCGAGGCGCCAATGGTGTCCACAAACTTTCCGCCCACAACCGCCATGGCGATCGGACCAGCCGTTAATAAATTTCCGGCGCGCATTTTTCGCAGCGCGTCCTCCACCATTTGTCGATAGCGCGGCTCAAAGACATGCAAGCCTTGCACCGCGTGGGGCAACAGCGAAACACATGACAGCGGGAAAAGTGGAATCGGTCGATTGAAGTCGACCATGATTGTGTCGCTCATGCAAAGCCAATGCTAGGAGCGCCAAGCGAGTTCGTCACCTGTCTATTGAAAAGAAAGAAGTTCACGATTCTTCACCGCGGCGCGCGAGCGATGTTGACGCGAAGAGCGGAACAGCGTGAGTAAATCCTCGGAATCCACATTGCCGACGGAGGTTGTTCCAAGCACATCACCTGCTTGCGCTGGAACGCGCCCATCGGACAACACCGTCAACGCCAAGTGTTCGCTTGGACTGTTGCTTGCGGCAAATCCCGCGGCGCACAGAGGCGCGTCCAAGATCGTGTCGCCCCAAGGATCAATTTGCGGCGGTGAATCAACGCAAAAACCGCCGGCACGATTCTGCCACAGCGCGCCAAACGCAGCGATGCGATCCACCATGTCGCGCAACCGCTCAATATGCGCAAGCACCCACGGCCGCGCCAACCATGGCGGCGCGCCCGTCTCCACGCGGCGATGCGCGATCACGCTCTCTATCGCCCGCTGCGCAAAAGCGAATCGATCAAAGCCCATCATGCGCACATACTCGCTGGCGTTGGTGGCATGCAGATCAACGCTGATGACATCGGCGTCAATCGCCGCCAACTTTTCAAGCGCGTCCAGCGACAACAATTCACTGCGCACGGAAAGCGCCAACGCGCCGGCTTTGCGAATCTGATTTGCAAACTCAACCACATCCGGATGCACAAGCGGATCGCCCGCTCCACCAAGTGTCACCACCACATCGCGAGCCTCCGCCACGCGCGCAAGTATGCGATCCATTCTTTTCTGCGTCATGGTTGGCCGCTGCAATGTGCCAAAGCGATGGGGACTTGCAAGACCGCAACCACGCCGACCCGTATTCAATTCAATGGTGAGAAATTGCGGCACAAAAGTTGGCGGCGCGTTGGCATGTCGAGCAAGCGCCTCAAACTGCGCGTGCGCGGAAATTTCCGCGCCGTGCAACAGCGGCTCAAGCGCGCGGCGCACGCGCTGAATACTTCGCGGCGTGTCCATGATCAAGCGGTCTGCCACCGCCGCCACGAAGTCTGGAATTGCAATTATTTCCGCTGAATTTCGCGTGTCGGCGCGCTCCTCAATCCACTGGCCAATGCTGCGCGCGGCGCCACTTGCCAACAAGCGCACGCTTTCGATCGGCAACAAGCACGCGCCAATTCCAGGCGCGGCCAACGAGCACACAAACTGCAAGTCGCGCGCGCTTGAGCGCCACCGCTCCACCAAGCCGCGCACTCCCCATTGCTCCTTCACGGCAATCAACGGCCAATCCGCGCCGCACACCAACACCGCGTTGGCGTGCACATGTTCGCACGCAAGCAACGCGGCCTTGGCGGAAAAAACTTCATCGAACACACACAGATTGGCGATGCCGCCGCGCGAGCAGGAATCACTCCATGCGCGCGCCGCGCGAATGTCCGCATGGCCCGCGCCAAACACAGGTTCAGGCGCGTACACAATGTGCAAATGCGAACTTGGTTCAAGACCTTCAAGCGCCGCGCGATGATCCCAATTTTCTGGCGCCACCAAACACACGTGCTCAATCTCATCGCTCTCCAAAAGGCGATCAATGGTGCGCCGCAACACGGTGCGCCCGCCAAACTCAAGTTCAAGCGAGCGTTCAACGCCCGTTCCACCACGAAGTGGATCAATTGCAAGCACGGCCACAACACGCGGAGTGTCGCGCGTTGCAATCGCTGCGCGCGCGTCATCATCAACCACGCCGATCACGTTCACCGCATCTTGCGCAGGCACTTTGGACATTTTTGTTTTGCCGCGCTGCCCCCACTTCACTTTCGCATTGCGCGCCGTGGCGTATGTCGCCAAACATTGCGCCAACGGCTCAACCAGCGCGTGGCGCTTTACAACGCCGCCTTCAGTGGCATCAATCACGCGTAATCCAAGCGCCACGTCGTGCGCAAACGCCGCCTCAAGCAACGCGCGCTCGCTGCGCAACGCCAAATTGGTCACCACACTGCGCTCATGGCGTTCACCAACTTCATCGCGCTCATCACTGGCCGCGCCTGCGGCAACTTCGCCAGTTTCGTTGGTCAATGTTTCGCGTTGAAGCTGCGTGGAGTTGCCAAGTATTCGATGCGTATGCCACCAATCCCAACTTCGCACCGGTGAAATTTGGGTGCTCCACTGCAAATCAAGTTCGTTGCCCTTGGCGTGCGCCACGCCATCAATAAATGCCAAATCAAATCCAACCAAGATCACGGGGTCGCAACCCAAGTAGCGCAGCAACACATATCCCAAAAGTGAATCCACCACGCCCGCTGGCGAAGGAATCACCACGCCAGCGTCCGCCTGCGAACCATCTAGAACAGCGCGCACCGAATTCGCGTTGAACGAATCCAACCACTGCCGCGTCGCGTCGCTCAGTTCGTGCGTTGAAGCCACAAGTTGCGGCCGCAATTCCATGGCGCGAAGCGACCCCGCCGCAGCGGCGGTGGCCACCATGACAAATCGATCTAGAAAAACTTTGTCCGCCAACACGTGCGCGTTCTTTGACAAACTTGGTCCCGCGGAAACCAACACGCCCGCTTGCCCCTTCATGCTTCCTGCCCAAGCGCCCGCAACAGGGTCGGCCAACAAAGCGGCATGCACCGCTTGGCTCACTTGCATGAATTGATTCTGAAAGTCGTGCGCCACTGCCTCAAAGCGTAGCGCTTTCCCCGCGTATCGTGCTCGCAATTCCAACAACTTTTACGGCTCAAACAGCAATTTTGCCGATGTTGCCACTCATGCGCAGCATCATTCGCATCCTGACTCTCAGCGTGGCGCTTGCCCTTCTTGTGGGCGGCGGGTGGTTGGCTTTGTCCATCACGCGCACCATTCAATTGCAACGCGAGGTGGCGCGCCTAGAAGTTGAGATTGAAAAACAAAAAGAACTTCGCTTGGTCATGGCGGAGCGCCTTGGGAAAACTCGCCGCATGGCGCGCATCCATATCCAATCGCAATTTCTCACCAACGATCCAGAAAAAAAACCGCTCACCGCCAGCGACATTTCCAAACTGGATCCAAGTTCCATTTCGACATCCGTGAACTTCATCGAGCTCAACGAGCAAGGCCGCGAAATTGGCAAGCGCACCTACACCATTCCAGGCGCGACACTTTTTGTGGACGCATGGACCGTGCGCTTTCCGCAAGACGATGTTGTTGGCGGCGACCTTTTGCGCGGCCGCTCGCTGGTTCTACTGCGCCGCATGTATTCCGACTCCATGAATCCCAAAGATGGATTTCCCATTGACACGCCCGGCGGTATTCCCGATGGCTACGCCGCGGGCGACGCGCAAAAATTTGAGCAAGCCATTTGGAAACATTTTTGGATGCTTGCCACGCAACCCGACTCCGCCGTGCGCGAACACGTGCGCGTGGCGCAAGGCGAGGCCGTGTACAAGCCCGTCTCCACTGGCCAGACGTACGAATTGCAAGTTGAGAACGCGGGCGGTATCACGCTGACGCCCATCATTGATGGCGAAATAGCTAAGGCGCCGTAGACCAAGTCGAAAGCACAGTCGAAAATCACTTCTTCATTTTGGGAGCACTCCTACGCGCCAATTCCATACGACAAACTGTAAACAAGATTTCAAATATCAAGCATGTTGTAAATATTTCCAAACACGCTCGCAACGTTCCCATTTAAAAAACCTGGCTCCTCACGGCGATCGACTTCCTCTCGTAAAGTGTGCGCGTGAATTCCAATCCGCACCAACTCATCGCCGACCTTCGCTCCGACACCGTCACGCAACCCACCGACGCCATGTGGCACGCCATGCGCGCCGCGCCGCTGGGTGACGACGTACTTGGCGACGAACCCACTGTGCAAAAACTAGAGGAGCGCGTGGCGCGCATGCTTGGAAAAGAAGCCGCGGTCTTCACGCCCAGCGGAACCATGGCGAATCAACTGGCAATCAAGTCACAGTGCGAAAGTGGCGACGAAATTATCGCGCATCATGACAGCCACATTATTCATTATGAAACTGGCGCGCCCGCCGCGCTTTCTGGTTGCATGATTCAGCCGCTGAATGGCGATGGCGGAATGTTCACGCCTGCAGATGTCGCCGGCGCGCGCAGGCCCAACTCCATTCACGCTCCGCGCTCGCGCATGTTGGTGGTGGAGAACACGCACAACCGTGGCGGCGGAACATTCTGGAGCGTTGATGCGTTCAAATCCGTCAGCGCGCAAGCCCGCGCCGACGGACTGATTGTGCATGTGGACGGCGCGCGCTTGTGGAACGCGTGCGTGGCTGGCAAGTACCAACCGCTCGACTTCACGCAACACGCCGACACCATCAGCGTGTGTTTTTCCAAAGGACTGGGTTGTCCCGCGGGAAGCGCGCTGTGTGGCCCAACAAAAACAATTGAACGCGCGCGTCGCCTGCGAAAAATGTTTGGCGGCGGCATGCGTCAAAGCGGCTTGCTTGCGGGCGCCGCGCTGTTTGCGCTGGACAACAACATTGAGCGCCTTGCGCAAGACCACACGCACGCGCGCCAACTTGCCCAAGGCGTAAGCACCATCGCGGGCTTGCGTCCGCATGCGCAACCAAACGCAATTCCATCCAACATGGTGTTCATTCACATTGATCCCGCGCTGGCGACCGCCGCGCAATTTTCGGCGGCCTTGGAGCAACGCGGCGTTCGCACGTTGCCGCTTGATCCAACCCGCGTGCGCGCCGTCACGCATCTTGATGTCACGCCCGCGCACATTGAGCACGCCATTGAGCAGTTCAAGCAGGTCTCTGCGCATTTCATGTCGTCCAAATAAAAACTGAAAGAACGACAAACAATATTTCTTTCAAATCGCGCGGGTTATCGGCAGCAATTTTCCATGAAATTGGGAAAAAAATTTGAAATTTGAACCCCATGGGGTAGGTTTCCACAGTCCGCAAATTAGACCATTGGGATGTCAATATGAAGCACACAACCTCCTTCACTATTTTCATAGCAACCACTCTGTGCGCGCTCACTTCAAGCGCGCTTGCCACCAATGGAGTGGCCGCAATTTGGGGAACCGACTACTACGGTCAAGCCACCGTTCCAAATTGGCTGGGCGCATGTTCACAAATTTCCGCGGGCACCACTCACACGCTCGCCGTTGATGCCAACGGACTTGTCAAAGCATGGGGCAACAATTATTACGGTCAATGCACTGTGCCTTACTTTCAATATTCGATTGTGCAAATCGCCGCGGGCGATGGTCATTCCATGGCGCTGCAAGGTCAAATTCCAACGCAGTCAACTACCAATGTGAAATGCTGGGGAAACAACACATTTGGACAATGCACAATTCCCGCATCTCTTGGCAACACTGCAAAAATTGCCGCCGGCTTTTACCACTCGCTCGCAATTAAAAACAATGGCACTGTCATTGCGTGGGGCGACAATCGTTGGAACCAATCCTCTGTTCCCACTTCTCAAACCGGCGCCCCACTTCTTGGCTCATGCATTCAAATTGCGTGCGGCTTTGCGCACTCGCTGGCTATTCAATCCGACGGAACCGTGAAGGCATGGGGCGCGGGCACAACCAATACGGGAATCAATCCAGAGTTTGGTCAATCCATGGTTCCCTCCAATCTTGGCGCATGCACTCAAGTGGCAGCCGGCGGATTATTTTCCGTGGCTCTGAAGGCAAATGGAACCGTTGTCACCTGGGGCAACACATGGGCCAGCGTTCCCACAAATCTTGGCACGTGCACCGCCATTGCCGCCGGGAATTCACACTCCGTTGCCATTCAATCCACTGGAAATATTGTCGCGTGGGGTGACAACACTTACGGCCAGTGCAATGTGATCAATCACGGATCCGCCCTGCGCATTTCCGCCAACTCGTACAACACCGCGGCCATTCAAACCGACCCTTGCGACGCGGATGGAAACGGAACGCCGAACGGGGACGAAGTCGGCGCGGCTACATCCACTTGGCTCTTTCCAAACATCACCAGCACATTTGAAAATCCATCCAACTGGAGTAATGGAATTCCTGGCTACAACACGGACGCCAAAATTTCTGGCAATCCACAAATCACATTTGATTGCTCCAACTCGGTGAAAACCTTGGAGCTCAGCACTGGTTCCAACAATTGGTATCCAGGCCTATCGCTCAATTTAAATAGCCACAGCCTCACAGTGCACGGCGGTCGATTTGCGTTTACTCCAGGCGCAGGTTCGTACATGCCGTACAGCGTGAATGTTTCGGGCGGCTATGTTTATAACGGCGCGCCCAACGACACGCTGCCGTTGATCTTTGAATCCGACCACGCGACTTGGAATATCAATAGCACATCCATCTATTCAAACCGCATTGAACTTGCAACTCTGAGTTCAAGTTCCATTGAATTGGATTTGTCTTCAAGTAATTTGTATACGCACAGTGTCACCACTTCGGGCGCAACTGGTGGAAGCCACCACATTCAGTTGCTCAACAGCGGCATCGTCAATTTCAATGAAATTGACCCGCTTGTGATTGGCTCTGACATGTGGATTTCCCTCAAAGGCATGATGGATGGGGATTACGACTATTCCTCCAACACAATTGGAAGTTGGAGTGCGTACGGAACTTTATTTCAACCAAAATCATTGCTCGATGCGTGGGGCAATCTTACATTTCAGGGCAGCCTCACACTTGCTGGCCAAATCGATCTGCATACGTTTGCCAGCGCATATAACGGCCGTTCCAAAATGAAAGTTCAGGGCGGATATTTCGAATATGGCGCGAATACAAGCGCCAGTGCCTTCGCTGTTATGAATGTGTTTGGAAATAATTTCAACGCCCCAACCTGCGCTTTTGAAGATTGCGATACCGGCATGATCCAGTTGCAACTCAATGCTGGTGGTCTTGCAAGCGTTGGCGGCCCGCTCTTTATCTATAGCACGGACAACTCCATCCCCGCGGAAGGCAACATCTATACATTGATCTCGTTGGATCCAACATACGACGGCGCATTCGATCCCAACAACAACAAGTTCTCTGCCGTTCGTTGGGCTGGTCAAAACGGAGAAGGCTTGCAAAACGGCTTGACCTTCGAGCAAATTCTTTCTTCCGACAAGTTGCAATTGCAATGTGTGCGTGCGCCAATCGTGGAGCCCACCCCAACCAACACAACAAATCTCGCCAGCGTTCCATTTGCATCCGCCAGCGCCGACTTCACCAATGATGGACGCGACGACGTGGTGAACCTGATTGTGGGCTCAAGCAATTCCGTGCAAATCATGAAGGACATGGGCGACGGAACATTCGCGCAACTGCGCACGTTTGCGCTGCCTACGGGCTCCACGCCCAACGCCATCGCTGCGGGCAATGTGCTCGGCGACAACGCGCCAGAAATTGCCGTCACGTCTACTTTCAATGGCGCGGGCTTTGTCACGCTGTACAACGCAACTGGTGGAGTGCTTTGGACACGCGCGCTTGATTCTGGCGAGCTTCCAACATGCGTGTGCATGTTGGCGCCAACCGTCACAAGTGGTCCTGTGGGCAAGATCGCTGTGGGCTCTCAAAAAATTGCGGGAACCGGTCTGAATTTTGCGCTGGTGAATCCAACAGGAAATATTAAATCCGTTGCAGCCGACAATTCCACGTCGCAAAATACGCAAGTGGACAGCGTTCCCCGCACGGTTCACAGTAGCGATATTGATGATGACGATCTCACAGATGTCACCGCCGCCGGCAGCACCAGTGCGGCAAGTTTAGCCAGCGCGCCTGTGGGTTTCATTCAAGTTGTGAAAATGTCCACCAACGGACCGCTTGCCAATCCGCCGCAATATCTCAACTATGTTCCAGTGTCCATCACAACGGGTGATATTGATGGCGATGGAGTAAAAGATATTTTCGCCTCGTGCAATGCCATTCCATCGTCTATTCCCGCTTCAACGCGTCCCGTCGCATGTTTCTTACGCGGCTCCGTCTCTGCCGCAAGTGGCATGTACACCATGTCGTCACCAACAGGAATTTCCGTTGGCCGACCTGTGCAAGGCAAAGCCATCGCGTTGGTCAAGCGCAACGGTGGATTCAGCCTTGCCGTGGCTTCCACGGACGGCACGAACGATTCTGTTGATGTGATAGAACTCAACGCGTTTACCAACGGCAGTCTTTCTATTGGCAATCAAACACCAATCTCAACCGGCGGCACCGTGATTGGCTTGCGTACATTGAAGGATCAAGGAACTCAAAAGTTCGCGACCGTTCGCAATGTGACGGGGCTGACCGCTGGTGCGGTGATTGAATCCACTGGCTATGTCGAACGCTTGTACGGCGACTTTGATGGCAGCGGAACCATTGACACTGGCGACGTCTCCGTCATGCTGCTCTCATTTGGTGACCCTGGAATCACCGATCTGGATGGTTCGGGCGTGACGGACACCGCCGACGTGTCATTGCTTTTATTGCTCTTCTCCTGAGCTCGCGGCACCTCATTCGCGCTCATTCATCTGCGGCTACATTTGCGTTCATGTTGACCGATCCACGCATTCGTCGTCTGGCTGATCTTCTAATCCACCACTCCGTCAAACTCGCCGCTGGCGAGCATGTTCTGATTGAAACATTCGATTGCCCCGATGAGATCGCGGTCGCCCTGTGCGATGCGGCGAAAGTTGCCAAGGGACATGCGCACGTGTCCGTGCGCCGCAATCAAATCATGCGCGCATTGAATCAAGGCGCTGACGATGCGTTGCGCGTGTGGGGCGAATACGACCTTGAGCGCATGCGGAAAATGCAGTGCTACATTGGCGTGCGCGGCGCGGACAACGCCAGCGAAATGCGCGGCATTCCAGACGCTCAAATGAAATCGCTTGGCCGCCTGTACGCCAAGCCTGTGCACTTTGAGCAACGCGTCAACCACACGCGTTGGTGCGTTCTGCGCTGGCCAACTCCAAGCATGGCGCAACTTGCTCAAGCTAGCACGCAAGACTTTGAGGACTTTTATTTCCGCGTGTGCACTCTGGATTACGCGGCCATGGATCGCGCCGCCAAGCCACTGGTTGAGCGCATGAAGCGCACCGACAAGGTTCACATCAAAGGCCCAGGCGCCACCGATCTTCACTTCAGCATTAAGAATATTGGCGTGGTCCCCTGCTGCGGCGACCGAAATATTCCAGACGGCGAAGTCTTCACCGCGCCCGTGCGCGACAGCATTGAGGGTGTCCTGCAATACAACACGCCAACGCTGCACAACGGAAATAGTTTCGAAAGCATTCGCCTTGAATTTTCCAAAGGCAAAATTGTCAAGACCGATTGCGCCTCGGGCGACAAGGCGTTGCTTGAAAGCATCTTCAACACCGACGAAGGCGCGCGCTATGTTGGCGAGTTCGCCATTGGTTTCAATCCGCACATTCTTGAACCCATGAAGGACATTCTGTTTGACGAGAAAATCGCCGGCAGCTTCCACTTCACTCCAGGCCGTTGCTACGAAGAAACCGACAACGGCAATAAAAGCGATATTCACTGGGATTTAGTCTGTATTCAACGGCCCGAATACGGTGGCGGCACAATTTCTTTCGATGGCGAAGTGATCCGCAAAGATGGAATTTTTGTGGCGAAGGAACTTGAAGGCCTCAATCCAAATCGGCTCGCCTAAGCCGGTGCCGGGATTGTTGCGTGACAACAATCCTTGGAACATAGTTACGAATTCATACACACATAAAAACACCGAACTTCAGGCGCGGTGTTTTTGCATGTTCTTCAATGAACTCTCACATCATTGTGGCGGCGCTGGCTGGGCGCCTGGAGTTTTCTTTGGCGGCGGCTCAGCTTTGGTTCCTTGATCAATGGCTTGCTCAAGACTTGCGTTGTAGTCCGCCACTTTTTCCTTCAACGCCTCGGCTTGATCCATTGATTTTCCATACATGCTTTCGCGATGCCCCACTGCTTTGGGAACAATGATCGGTTTGGAATCCGGAGTTCTTCCACAGGCGCACATGCACGCCAAAGAAATAATGGACATGAGTGTGAATGGTCTACTCCAACTCCGCATCCCACTCAATGACACATCACAAGGTTGCTGCAACATGCTGAACAACTCCTTTGTAGGCAAAGACATTGAACACACGCAAACATCAGCCTTCAGGCCGCAAAGAGCATGAGCCCTCTCAACATCCATCGCATGGAGGCTTTGGTGGAGTAGTTGGTGCAACAGGCGCGACTGGCGCCGCGGTCTTTGGCGCAGGTGGCGCCATGTCGGCATCAACCAACTCAACATCAAATACCAACGTGGCCTTTGGCGGAATCACTGGCGGGCGACCTTGCTCGCCGTACGCCAAATTCCAGGGAATAATCAACTTTCGCTTCTCGCCAATTTTCATTGGCTGCACGCCTTGCGTCCAACCCTTGATCACACGGTCCAAACGAAATTCAATTGGCTTGCCGCGCTCAATGCTGCTGTCAAATTTCTTACCGTCCACCAAGTAGCCGCTGTAGTTCACCTTCACCATTGAATCAGTTCCCTTTGGCGATGCGCCCGTTCCTTCTTTTAGCACAATCCATTGAACGCCGCCAAATTCACCTTGCATCGGCGCGTCTGTGGCGTCACCCGGCAATTGCGCCGCAACTTGGTCGGTCACAATTGTTCCATCAACCGCGTTCACGCTTACAAGATGGCTCTTGCCACCAGCGAACACGGACACTTTCCATGTTGGAGGATCGGCCAGCAAATCGCTGTCCACATTGCCAACTTTTCCCGGCACCTTTGCCGATGCCGCAACAACAGCGGCCTGAGCGTCCAACTTTGGAATGCGCAATTCACCTGTCTTGGCGTCAATCAACACACGCACTGGCAATCCATTTTGAAAGCAAAGAATTTCATAATCAACTTTGTCCTTGCTCTTCACAATGCGCAGTGACATCACCTTGCCGCCCGTGGCATCAACAGCGGCTTTCATTGCGCCTGCTGCGTCCAATTTAAAAGTTCCAAGTTCCACTTCAAGCGTCTTTGGATCTGGCGGCAGTTGGGAGTAATCAACATCACTCGCTGGCGCCACTGTTCCGCTTTGCGCATTGGCAAGCGACACAAATGAACAAGCGCAAAGTGCGGCGAACATTCCAACCAAACGCTTTGAAAGAACCTGCATGTGAATCTCCTATGAAGTGGACAAATAAAGCGGACAAATGCCGCACAAGAATGCTAATCAAAGATACCCGAGTGCGCAGACGCGCATCCAAACTCAAACCAAGTGGGCCAAGGGCAAGTTCGCCTTTACAGCGTTCCTTGTTCGATGGCTTTCACTTTATTTAATCGACGCATGTGGCGTGGCTCGCCGCTGAAATTGGCCGCCAAATATCCGCGCACCATGTCCTCCGCAAGCGCCGCGCCAACAATTCGCCCACCAAGCACAAGCACATTCATGGCGTCGTGCTCAACACCTTGATGCGCCGAATAATAATCCTCGCAGTTACCCGCGCGAATGCCTTTGATCTTGTTGGCGGCCACGCTTGCCCCAATGCCCGAGCCGCACAATAAAATTCCGCGGTCAGCCTTACCCGCCAAAATCACTTTGCTCAACGCAACAGCAAAGTCTGGGTAATCATCTTCGCCGTCGTACACATGCGCGCCAACATCCGTCACGGTATGTCCAAGCGAAGCCACCAACTTCTTCAGCGACTCCTTCAACTCAAAGCCCGCATGATCCGACGCCATGACAATATTCATCGTCCCGCTCCCGCCGCATTTTTGGCGATGGTCGCGCGCACAACGGCGGCCACGGGCTCAGGTTCAAATCCAAATTTCTTCAGCAAGTGCTTCAACGGCGCGCTCGCTCCAAATGAATTCATTCCAACAATCGCGCCATCAAGACCAACCCAACGCTCCCAACCAAGCGGGCTTGCCATTTCCACCGCTATGCGCACGCGCATCTTTGGCGGCAACACGGAATCCCTGTACGCCTGATCTTGTTTCTCAAACAATTGCCAACACGGCATGCTCACCACGCGGGTGCGAACGCCTTCTTTTGCAAGCAAATCCTGCACTTGAATGCACAAATTCACTTCGCTTCCAGTGCCAATCAAAATTGCTTGCACATCGCCACCCTTGGCTTCGCTCACCACGTACGCACCCTTGGCGCAACCACTGGCCTTGCCATACACGTTGCGATCAAGTGTTGGCAAATCTTGGCGCGTCAACGACAACACGCTTGTCGCGTGACCGTGACTCATGGCAGCGCGCCAACACTCCGCGGTTTCATTCGCATCGGCTGGACGGAACACAAGCAATCCAGGCACTGCACGCAAGCCAGGCAATTGCTCAATCGGTTGATGCGTTGGACCATCTTCGCCAACACCAATTGAATCATGCGTGAAGACATAGGTCACCGGCATGTCCATGAACGCGCTCAAGCGCATGGATCCGCGCATGTAATCAGTGAAGATCATGAAGCCGCTGCCGAATGGTCGCAGACCACTCAATGCGAGGCCGTTACAAATCGCGCCCATGGCGTGCTCGCGAATTCCAAAATGCAAATTGCGTCCGCCGTAACTTCCTGGCTGAAAACTTCCCGCGTTGCCATCAATGCCTGTCTTGGTGCTTGGTGTTAAATCTGCGGAGCCGCCAATCATCCAAGGAACTTTCTTGGCGATGGCATTCAATACTTTTCCACCCGACACGCGGCTAGCCATGCCCTTCGCGTCCGCGGGGAACACTGGAATTTCTGAATCCCACCCCGTTGGCAATTCATGTTTCCACATCTGCTGCAACTGCGCGGCCAACTCTGGAAATTGCTTGGTGTAATTGGCAAACATGGTCTTCCATGCTGCGTTTGCTTCTTTGCCGTGCTTGCCCACGCCATCGCTAAAGCGCTGCATGACTCCGTCTGGCACCAAAAACTTCGCGTCTTCTGGCCAGCCATACAACTTCTTCGCCTTGCGAATTAAATCCTCTCCCAACGGCTCACCGTGCGCGGCGCTGGTGTCTTGTCGCTCGCTGCCAAAACCAATATGACTGTCAACCACAATCAAAGTTGGTCGTCCCTTTGTCTCCGCAGCCACACCAAGCGTGCGCACAATCGCATCCACATCATTGGCGTCGCCTACACGCAACACATTCCATCCGTATCCCAAGTAGCGAGTGCTTGGATCATCGCTGTACGCAAGATCCGTCTTGCCTTCAATGGTGATGTGATTGTTGTCGTAAATCCAAACCAAATTATCCAATTGCAAATGGCCCGCGATACTGCCAGCCTCTCCGCTCACACCTTCCATCATGCAGCCGTCACCACAGATCGCGTAGGTGCGGAAATTAAAAATCTCAAAGCCTGGGCGATTAAATGTTGCGGCCAACCACTTCTCCGCCATCGCCATGCCAACTGAATTAGCCAAGCCTTGACCAAGCGGACCCGTGGTTGTTTCCAAACCACTTGTCCAACCATGCTCAGGATGTCCAGGACACAAGCTGTCCAGTTGACGAAACGCCTTGATGGCATCAATCGAAACCGCAGGTTTGCCCGTCAATTTTCCACTCTTGTCCACTTCTTGCGTGCCCGACAAATGCAGCAAACTGTAAATCAACATGCATGCGTGGCCGTTGCTCAAAACAAAACGATCACGATTGGGCCACAGCGGATCGGCGGGATCAAACTTTAAAACATTTTGCCACAGCGCATACCCAACAGGAGCCAACGCCATTGGTGTTCCGGGGTGACCACTGTTCGCGGCCTGCACTGCGTCCATTGAAAGCGTGCGAATGGTGTTAATTGCAAGCGCGTCAATCATTGGCACATCGCCAGGAGTTCCTGCAAAAGTGTTTGATGCGGTAGTTGCTACTGTGGTTGCGGCGGCAATGGTCATGGATAAATTCCTTGTAAAGTTTGAAGACTTTCAAGAATAGCGGCGAACTCATTTTTTTCCATCCTGAATCTATTTTTGTGGCTCCAGCGCATTCAGACACGCCGCGGCGACTATCATCACAGCGAAGGAATAATTATGAACCAATCATTTACACACTGTTTTCACAAAGCCATAGTTACTTCTATCTTTTTCTTTGGATTCACCACGCTGACGAGCATGGCGCAAACCACGCCCAACACGCAACCGCCAACAACTGCGGTCAAGCCAACTACCGCGCCGGCGCAAACAACATCCGCGCCCGCAGTTGCTACTCAAAATCCAAACGCGCCAGTTCGCATTGCTCCACCGCTGCCGCCAGCGAATGGGCAAGTTGGCAATAATCCAATCAACACAAATCAATCTGTTCCGACCAGTCAATTTATGAAGAATCAAAATTCGGTGCCAACAAACCAAACTGGAACTCCCGCAGGAGTGGGCTACAACAATTCTGGTGGCATGGTGAATCCCCAAGCCATTCAAAGCGACGCTACAAAAGAAGTGCATTATCACTATCACTATGACAGTGCCGGGCAACCGATTGGAAATGCTCCAACTGGATACGCGCAAACAACATACGTCAATCCAAACACTCTCAATCAATCCCCTCAGGCTGCGAATATGCAGAGCTCATCAGGAGGTGAAAATAGTGAGTACAACTATGCGCTCAATAATGATGAAGGGGGCATGTACCAATACCAAACCAATAATTGGAATCCAAATTCACGCGTGAATAATGGAGGTGGCGCGGGAATTACAGCCTCATGGAATCCATACATGGCTGATGGATCTGGCATGCTCACCTATAACGGCGGTGGCGGCGGCGGCATTGAAGGATTCAACGACTAAATATTAATTTGGATTTGAACCTCGATTACTTTCATTTGCTCCCAAATTTGCATTTGAAGATTGATTGAATACGGTGATGAATTACGCCATGGACAATTCCAAGCAATTCATCTTCAATCTTTTTTGTGACTCAAGAGCGTTTTCAGATGCCTCGGCGACTACCATGTCAATAGCAAAGGAATCAACATGAACACACCATTCACACACTCGTTTCACAAAACCATTGTCACTTCAATGCTTTTCGTTGGATGCCCCTCATTTGCCGTCATCGCACAAACCACGCCCAGCACGCAAACGCCAACACCTGCGGTCAAGCCCACTACTGCGCCGGTGCGAACACCCTCCGCACCCGCAGTTTCCAATCAAAATCCAACCGCGCCAGTTCGTATTGCGCCAATGCAACAACCAGCCAATGGGCAGGTTGGGAGCAATCCACAAAATTCCGACCGATCTGTTCCCACAAGTCAATTTCTCAATAATCAAAATACGGTGCCAACAAGCCAGACAGCAACTGGAACTCCCGCAGGAGTGGGCTACAACAATTCTGGCGGCATTGTGAATTCAGACTCGCTGCAAAATGACACCTTGAATCATGTTCACTACCACTATCACTATGACAGTCAGAGCGGATTTAGCGGAGCAACAGCTCCAGGCTACGCGCCAACCACCTACACCGATCCATCCAAGCTCAATGAAGTGAACAACCCAATGATGCAACAAGCGTATGGACCAGGAAATCCTGCGCCAATGAATGTGGATGCTGGCAACATGTATGTCAACAACCCAAACACCAAGGTTGGCGGCGGCGGCGTAGCAACAACGTGGAATCCATATCTCAACAACGGCATGGGCATGCTGACCTATGGTGGCGCCTCAGGTGTTCAAGGCTTCAACGATTAATGTATAAATTGGATCACAGTTCATCCGATTTTCAAAGCACATTCATCAATGTGAATTTGAATGCACTTGCGTGCTATTGGTAGGCCAATTCACAAGCTTTGCGATCAGAATGGCTGGGTACAAAACGCCAATGATTCCCTCAAACATAGACGTGCTGCGCGCGCGAGCTGACATTGGAACAAGATCTCCATAGCCAATTGTGGTCAGTGTTGAAAAACTAAAATAAAGAAAATCATGCCAGGCAAAAACCTGCGTAGGCAATGCGCCATTGGTGGTTGATTGATAGGCCCCAGGGGTTTGTTCATTGATGCGATGGTGAGCGACACTAAACACAATTCCAATCAGTAGGTACACAGAAATTCCACCATAGATTCGATCGGGCTGCACTGCCTCTTTTCGAAACACCGCGTACGCAACCAGAATTGTGGAATACGAGTAATAAATCACCACAAATAATCCAGGCCATCCAATAAGAGCGTCGGACATTTCCAAGTGATTGATTGAGTAGGCGCCATAGATAAAGACACTCAACGCCGCAAAGGTAATAATAATTCCCGTCACTCCCGCCAATGAAACAACCCCGATCGCCGGCAGAAGTGTGAACACAGCAAGACCCCAAATCGTGGCATGAGTGTCATTGGTCACCAGAAACGGATAGGCCCAAAGCAAGACCACCAATGCGATAAACAAAGGCAGGCAACGGTTTCGAAGCCACCGCATGGGATTGAGAACATCCTCTATTTTATTCGCCCGATTGCGAACGGTCTTGTGGGTTGGTTGCGTCGGCGGTTGCAATTCGTGAGTCATATCAACAGTATCGACGGCATTGCCTGGCAATGCAAATGAAAACAATTTTTCAAAC
>CAIUGT010000101.1 GCA_903898755.1 uncultured bacterium
GCGCGCCGCGCGTCGTCTTGCGCCACGCGCTGCGGAGTGCACACCACAACCGCGCCGGCCACCGGCAACATTTGCGACATGGTCAACGCAACATCGCCCGTGCCTGGTGGCAAGTCAATGATTAAATAATCAAGCTCGCCCCAATCCGTTTGCGTGGCCAATTGTTTGAAGGCGCCATGCGCCATGGGACCGCGCCAAACAAGCGCCTTGTCCGGGTCGACCAACTTTCCAATGGTCATGGCTTTGATGCCATGCAACTCGAAAGGCATAAGCATTTGTCCCTTGGCTTTGGTTCCAACATCATCCATGCCCAACATGGTGGGAGCGCTGGGGCCATAGATATCCGCGTCAAGCAATCCAACAGAGTGACCCATGCGCGCCAAGCCCACGGCCAAATTCACAGCGACGGTGCTTTTACCCACGCCACCTTTACCCGCGCCAACAGCAATTATTTTTTTCACAAGCGGCAGTGGGTTGCTGGCTTCGCCTAGCGTTGAAGTTGGCGCAGTTGATGGCGCGGCGACTTTGGGAGCGACAAAATCAATTTCAAGGGTTTCAATGTTGGCGCATGCAACAACTGCCGCCTGTCGAACGGCGCGATCAACAGTTGCGCGAAGTTGCTCTTGCACGGACGCGGCGTGCGGGGACAATTCCAAAACAATTCGTATTGCGCCTTCAAACACGGCAATATGTTTCACCATGCCAAGCGTGACCACATCCTTATTGGTGGCTGGATCAACTACGGCGCGCAGGGATTTTTCTACAGCGGACTTGTCAAAGGATTCATTGGACATGGGATCGAGATCCTAGAACCTATTGGGCGTCAACGCCACAAGATGATTTGCGGGAAATTATAAAATTTACCAAGGCGTTCTGCAATACAATCCCGCATCACGCATTTCTTCAACTGATCAGAATTCACTGATCACGACACGAAAGGAAAATTATGCGAAACGACTCATTCACTTCCACTTTCTCAGTTCGAAATGTTCTCGTCACAACCGCAATTTTGGCATCCATGTCTTTGGCAGCGGGCGCATTCGCGCAAGCGCCGCCACCAGGCGTTCCGCCAGCGACTCCGCCAGCGAATCCACCGGCAAATCTAGATAAACGACCGCCACTTGGTGGACCACAAGTTGATCCAGGCGCGGCCGACAGCGAAAAAGGTTTTAATGGCGGCAAGCAGGGCGGCAAGAAGGGCCGGGCTGAAAGCGGCGTCATGTTGGATGAGCGCATGAAAGACGTTGGATGGATGCGAACGTATGAATCGATGAAGTCAACGCTGAGCGCTGATACGCTGAAAAAGACCGAAGCTATTAAAGCAGCCTTTGAAGTGGCCATGAAGACATGGAACGATGCCAATGCTGACAAAATGAAAGCGCTTCGCGAGCAAATGAAGGGTCAGAAGGATGAGAAGGCTGGCAAAGCTGCCGCTGAGCAAATGAAGGCGTTGCGTGACACCATGCCAAAGATGGAAGAGACTCAGAAGCAAATTTTCGCGCTTCTGAGTGAATCCGAACAGGCGACATTTAAAACCAAACTTGAAGCCAATGAAAAACAAATGCGTTCATTGCGCTCCAAAGACGGATCCGCTGATGCGGGCGGAAATGCCGATGGCAAAGGCAAGGGCGGCAAAGGCAAGGGAGGCAAAGGCGCTCAGGGTGGACAGGGCGGCAAGCCTGGAGACGGTCAACCGCCAGAAGGTGGAAGCGACAAGGCGCCACCACCGCCACCATTTGATCCGTGATTTGAGTTGATTTGAAACTTATTGCACAATAAAAACGGACGCTCGCATTTGCGGGCGTCCGTTTTCTTTTGAGCTGATTGTTTCGCGGTGGCGTGCGCTATGAGTGCTAGCACCAACTCCACAAACTGACTTTATCCGCCTCCAAACACTCGAATGTCATCCCAGTTATCCAAACTGGTCAAACCTTCTTTGGAAAGTATTTTGGCGCTTGTCACAGGTGTTTCCTTGTTGCCCATGCCATCGGTTCGATTGAAATAAATGCCGTCTTTGCCCGAGGAAATCAAAAGATATTTTCCGCGCGCCGTGCCTGAAAGCGGCTTGTCAGGATCACCAAAGCCTGGATGGCGCAAGAACTGTGCGAGCAATTTTTTCTTGGTTACGGCATCAGTTTCAAAATCAAACAAGCAATAGCTTTCGGAACCAGACGCGGCAGATTTGGTTTGTGGCAAACTTAATTCGCCAATTCCATCCGAGCCCATGTATGGATCCATGGCGCCATATATTTTCCCATCGGCGCTCAAGACAAGAAATTGCGCGCGGTCATCTTCGCTGCCCGCAAGCGGTCCAACGTTTCGCGCGGCGCGCAGGAAAATAATCGGGTTGCCCCAAGAGTCCACAAGGTCAGGAATTTTTCCCGCGGCGGATTCACCTTTGGTTCGAGTTTTGCCAAACATTTGACCTTCAATTGGGCGCAATTCGGCGGCCTTGGGAGCGAAGAACGGCGGATATTGTTTGCCATTGATTCGCGGACCCTCGCCCATTTTTCCAATATTGATTTTCACATAAAATTTGTCATTGGGCGCGGCGTTGCCAGTTGCGAATGTCAACTCAATCCAGTCGGTGCCTCCGAAGCCGGACGTTGTGTTTGTGTACAGCGTCTTGTCCACATCATTTTTGCGCACGCCGCCTCCCATTAATTCAAGCAAGGCATTTTCTGTTCCAGAAATTTGCGGATCATTGGCCAAAATTTCTTCAGGCACAAGACCGGGGTAGCGGCCAAACTCCTGTTGAAACGCGTCGCACGCTTTGGCAAATTCCTGCATCAAGCCCATGGTCTGCGTCACCTTGGCGCGCTCTTGCACTTTGCTCAGAGCGGGCAAGAGAATGCCAATCAACAGGGCGATGATTCCAATGACCACCATGATTTCAATAAGTGTGAAGCCGCGACGTGGTTGTGAAATGTTGTGCATAAATTTTTCCGTGGTGATTGGTAAGTGGTTTCAAAAGCGGACAAGCAAGAATGGACTGAGCAACCAATTGAAATATGCGCTGAAAGGCCGCAGGGTCTTAGAGTGAATCCGACTGACATATCGTAATGGTTCCGCCGATTTCAAAGAGGCGTGCAATCACCGCCGCCGGAAAGTTGCCGAAGCCCCTCGTATACGCCGCACGCCACGGCTGTTGCCAGATTCAGGCTGCGGCAAGCGGGGTTGTCGCGCATGGGAAATCGCAACAAGTGGTCCGCGCCAAATGTGTTTGCCACCCAAGTGTGAATTTCGCTTGGCGTGCCGCTGGTTTCATTGCCAAAGAGCAGGTAATCGCCGCGTTGCAGGGGCGCTTGCCAATGCGCGCGCGTGGCGTGCGATGTATACAGCCATATATTTTGAGGTTGCTCGCGCGCTATGAACGCGTCCCAACTTTCGTGCTCGCGCAGGTCCAGCAAATGCCAGTAATCCAAGCCGGCGCGTCGCACGGCTTGCTCATCCATGTCAAATGCGATTGGGCGAACCACATGGAGCCGACACCCAGTGACCACGGCGGTGCGACCCACATTTCCCGTGTTGTTGGGAATTTGCGGATGAATCAAGACAATGTTGAAAATGGGATTCAATGGTGTGTCATTCATGTGAAGCGTGGTGGTGTGCGATTGAACGTGTGGACGCCGAAAAGAGAGGGCCCTGAGTCTATTGCACGCCGGGAATATTTCGGCGCTATTCACGGCACTTTGAAATGGAATTTGAAATCTCATTCACGCTGGCGATTCGTGTATTTTATGGCTACACTTTCAAAATCATGATGGAAGTCCTTCTTGTCAATCTTGCGTGGGTACTGCTCATGGCAGTGTGGGGTGTGTCGTATTTCATTCAAGCGCGCTCGGACCGCGCCAAGGGTGGTCGTTACATCGCCAACTTGGAGCCGGAATCAAAGGACTAAGTGAGCGTGCTGGCACGGTTCTTTCAACTTGGCATTGCAACAACCTGTGTTTGGAAAATGTCTTGCGTCTTAGCTCGGCATTTGCGTATGCAATTCAATCTTCCAATTTGGCGCAGTGACAAAATGAATCTCAATACAAATACGTGTGGTCGTCTTTTGATCTGTTGCGCAATGCTCTTGTGTTTCAGCGACTTTGCGCGCGCCGATGAAGCCGCCAAACCCACAGATCAATCCAGCACGCTTATTGCGGGCTATCGATCTCCTGATGCGGTGTTGAGCCACTTCCAGCGCTATGTGCGCGATGGAGACTTGGACGGCTCCATGCGCTCTATGGATTTGACTTCCATTGCGCCTGGAGTGCGCGATGAAATTGGTCAGAGAAGCGCTTTGAAATTGGCGCTGGTGCTGGAACGTTTGCCCGCAGTGGAGGTGCCAAAAGACTTGGACGCAGACGTCTTTGTTCTTGCCACCACCAAGCATGGCGATGTGACCCTGCGCAGACATACTGGCATTGGCAATGAAAAACTCTGGCAGTTTTCCAGTTCAACAATTCAATCCCTCACGCCAATCTTTCGCGAGTTCATACAACAACCGCCGCTAGTGCACTCCTTGGCCCGGAATGATGGCGGCGCACCACTTGATCCGTTTCAGTGGAGCGCTCCGGAAATCGCTGTGTGGTTGAATATGCCGCCTGGTTTGAAACGGGAGGTGCTTGGATTGGAAATCTATCAATGGATGGGTTTCCCATTGGTGGCGCTGATCTCATGGCTGATCGCGCTGCTGATACAGGTGCCAGTGAAATTATTTTTAAATCGATTGGCGCAAGGCGGCACGGATATACGCACTGGGCGAGTGGATTGGCAGCACTTGATCAGCAACACCACACACGCGGTGTCTTGGACCGTTGCGTTGCAAGCCGCGAATTGGCTGGTGTTGTTGCTGGGATTGCCAATTGAAGCGCTTGGAACCGTATTGGTGTGTCTGCAAGTGGCCAACGTGATTGTGATCACGCGACTTGGTTTTGCGTTGATTGATTACGCGGGAACATGGTTGAGCACGCATGACAAGGCCGCGGCCGATAGCCGCGCCATGGACGAATTGTTGATTGCCAGTGGTGTGCGCCTTTCAAAATTGTTGGCGCTGATCATTATGAGCGTGTGGGTGGTCATGATTCTTGGTGCGGAAGGTTCGGTGGACCGCATGCTGGCGGGTCTTGGAATTGGAGGCATCGCATTTGCCTTGGCGCTGCAAGAGCCGCTGAAGAATTTTTTCAGCTCGCTGGTGTTGGCGGCGGACAGGCCATTTGGAGTGGGTGATACTCTGAAATTTGAGGGTCTTGAAGGCAAAGTGGAGCGCGTTGGATTTCGCACCACAACCATGCGAACGAAATTGCAAACAAGTCTGATCATTCCAAACGCCACACTGGTGGCGGCCAAATTGGAGACTCATTCCGGCAACGCGCTGAAAGTGTTCAAGGCGTCGCTGCCCATTGCGTTTGAAGCGGACGCCGCGTCAATGGATCAACTGCGCGTGCGAGCGCGGCAGTTGTTGGAGCAGGCCCCAGGCGTGCAAATGCCAAGTATTGAAGTGGGCGTTGTGAACCTGAGTTCCAATGGAATTGAATTTTGTGTGACGGCGCGTTTTGCCAAAGGTGAAATTCCTTTGGCGGACGTTTTTGACGGACTCCACGCTGCAATCTTGGCCACGGCGCAGGAGCTGCGCCTGCCGCTTGTGCGCGCTACTTGAAGTTGCGCATTTCAAACGCCCCGCGCGCGACTTGAACGCGCGACCTCCAGTTTAGGAAACCGGTGCTCTATCCAACTGAGCTAGCGGGGCAGAGGCAACATTAGAGACGCACACGGGTCAAGGGGCAAGTTGCATGCCTTGCCACAAGGTGTACGCGCGTGATGGATGTGTTCGCACCCCTTACGTGGAAGCGGCAGGGGTGCGATTTCACATCGACGGATATTCCAACACCAGCCACAATGCCGACGGGCGGACTCGAACCGCCAACCTGAGCGTTATGAATGCTCCGCTCTAACCGGTTGAGCTACGACGGCGAAGGGGAACAGTTTAGCGAAGGTTCACGATCGCGGTGGCAAGAAATTTCATTTGAAATTATAAAACTGTTGCTACTCTTTCGCACTGTGAAATGGTCCCAATTCCTTATTGAAAGCATGTCAATATGAAACGCAAATTTGATTTCGCCGCCGCCGTCATTGTTCTTATTGGTTCAACGTGCTTGGGGCTTTCGGCGCCTCAATCTGGCGCGGGTAATTCTGCCGCCGTTGTGCCGCAAGTGCAAAGCAACACAGCATGGCCGCAAGTCTTAAGTCAAAATGGATTCACCTACACCATCGGCATGCCTGCGTTCGTATCCATCAATGGCACGGCGGTCACAATGAACGCGTCATTGAATGTCACGCAGCCCGACGGAGTTCAAAACAACGGAAGCTTGACCATGATGGGTTTCACCGCAACAGGTGATCGCCCAGGCGATATTGAAATCAATCAATTGATGGTGATGCAAGTGCAATTTCCAAATGGTGGCGACGCGGCTGCGGCGCAGACGGCGTTGGGCACGCTGACCAATGGTCTTGCTGTGGACTTGAATCGCAAAGCGATCGCGCAGCAAATGACCATCAATCCAATCACCACACAAGGACTCGGAAATCAAATGCCTGAGATTGTGCAGCGTGATGTGCCGACGGTTTTGATTTCAGTGGCGGGCGAGCCGCAGTTGGCGGCGCTTGCTAGTACGGGATGGTTGCGCACTACCAATACCCCGTTCATATTGCTTCAGGATGCAAGCAAAGTGTGGTTTGTTCGCATGGGGCAAAACAACTGGCGCAGTAGCCAGACTTTGGCGGGACCATGGGTTGCCGCCGCCGCGCCAAACGCCAACGTGATGCAAGCCATGGGCGCCGCGCCAACTCCGCCCAAAGGTTTGACAAGCACGCCAATGAAAAATGCCGTGGCTCCAATCACCCCGCTTGATATTTTGGTGGCCACAAAACCAACCGTGTTGATTTCCTCCAATGGCGCGCCTGTGTTTAATTTGGTGTGCGACGGCGTTGAGCAAATGACCAACACCAACTCCACATTTTTGCGCACCACAACGCCGGCCGCGGATTGGGTGTTGGCCAGTGGCCGCTGGTTTGAGCGCATGCAAGGAATGACCGCGTGGCAATTTGTGCCGCCAACTCAATTGCCACCATCGTTTGAGAATTTGCCCGCGACCGGTTCACTCGCCGCCGCGCGTGCGAGTGTTCCAGGAACACTCGAGGCCAAGTCCGCCATGTTGTCGGCAAGCCAGACACAGACGGTGACGCTGTTGCGCGCCAAGGCAATGTGCAATGTGACGTACACGGGCGCTCCACAGTTTGCTCCGATTGCCGGAACCGATTTGCAATATGCAACCAATTCCACCTCGCCTGTGATTCAAAGCGGCTCGCAGTGGTATTGCTGCGACGACGCCGCGTGGTTTATGGCGGCCAGCGCGACGGGCGCGTGGACATTGTGCGACACGCTTCCGCAATCTTTCGCCAGTATTCCAGCGACAAGTCCGGTGTATTGCGTGACCTATGTCAGTCCTATTTCAAGCACCGCGGACTCGGTGACATTTGCGTACACCAACGGATATTTGGGCACCTATCTCAATGATGGAACCGCCGTGTTTGGAACAGGCAATGCTTACGCCACCACCAATCTTGCCAACGGCCAGTCGCAAACGTATCCGCAGACGTATGGATCGGACAATCAATACGACGACGACACGGGAACATACGCGCCGGACTATGACTACTACGACGAGTACCCCGCGGTGCAACCGTACGTGTATGGATACGGCTACGACGGTTGGGGTTATTCAAACGCGTGGTCGCAAGCTTGGGGTTGGGGCGTGGCCAATCGAAGTTGGTGGAACAATGACAACTGGAATAATTTTTATCCCTATGGCGACCGTTGGAATAATGGCTACAGCGCGTGGCAAGTTGATCAAAATCGATTGGCGGAAGCGCGGCGTGTAGGTGGAGTTGGCGGTATTGGTGGAGTTGGCCGTGTAGGTGGAGTGGGCGGTGTTGATGGCGTGGGCCGCGTCGGTGGAGTGGGTGGTGTCAACGGCGTGGGCCGCGTTGGTGGAGTGGGCGGTGTTGATGGCATTGGCCGCGCGGGTGGTGTTGGCGGCGTCAATGGAATGTCTGGGTTTCACCCGGAGTACCGCAACAACAATAACAATCGTGACCAAAATCGCGGGAATAACGCTATGAATCAACCGCGAGCGCAAGGACAAGCTGACAATCGTGGCGGTGGAAATCGCGGCGGTGGAGGCGGACGCGGGCGCTAAATAATTATCCGTGTGCAATAGCGCGGGTGCTCTGTGTTTTTGTAAACGAGTTGTGGACTGAAGTTGTTGCGCGGATGTTGTCGTGCGCAGTGCTCATTACGTAGTACCGTGTGGTGACAGACGGAATTATAAATTCACTGCGCAGCTTGCGTGCTCTATCAAAAATAAATCGAATAAATTAGCGCGCGGCAGCGGTGGCGGTTGAAGCATTCAGCCACCGCGCAATGAGTTCATCAGAGGCCGCTTGTGGATATTTCCGAATCAGCGCCGCGGCAATCAGGCCCATGAACAATGGCTGCGGCATGGTTGGCCGGCTGGTGAGTTCAGGGTGAAATTGCGCCGCGACAAAACATGGGTGCTCGCTTGCGGAAAGTTCAAGCACTTGCATGATTGGATGTTTTGGATGACGTCCGCTGAAATGCAATCCGGCTTTGGTAAGCGCATCAATGTATTGAGGCTCAACTTCATAGCGGTGTCGGAATCGCTCACGCACCAAGTTTGATTTATACAGATGTTGCGCGAATGATCCGGGTTCAATGGCCACATCTTGCGCGCCAAGACGCATGGTGCCGCCAACAATGCCTTCAAGTTTCTTCTGATCAGGCAGTTCGCTAATGAATGCGTGTGCCGTCTTTGCATCGAACTCGGTGCTGTTTGCGTCCGCAAGTCCAAGCACGTTGCGCGCGTATTCAATCACAGCCATTTGAAATCCAAGGCAAATGCCCAGGAAAGGCAGGCGGGTGGTGCGCGCGTATTCCACGCAAAGAATTTTCCCTTCCACGCCGCGCTGGCCAAAGCCGCCGGGAACAATAATGCCGTCAACGCCTTGAAGAACCGCGGCCACATCCGCCTTGGAGTCAAGCGTGCTGGTGTCCATCCATTTCAGATCAACCGATGCGTTGAGCCAAATGCCGCAATGTTCAACCGCCTTGTCAATGCTGGCATAGGCATCGCGCAAACTGGCGTACTTGCCCATCACTCCAATAGTCACGCGGTGTGAGCGTGGAGCAACAAGGCGCGAACTAAATTCACTCCACTTGCTGCGTGATTGATCTTCTTTGCCGGCGTTGACACGGTTGTGCAAGTGCAGGAGCGAAAGAATTTCTCGGTCAAGTCCGGCCTCGCGCATGGCGTCGGGAATAAAATAAATGCTCTCGCGATCATGCATGGAGAAAATGCGGTTCAGCGGAACATTGGAGAACATTCCAATTTTCTGCATCACTTTTTCAGTGACTGGATTGGTGGCGCGGCACGCGATGACTTGCGGTTGCACGCCGCACTCCATGAGCCGCTTGATGCCAAGTTGAGCGGCCTTGCTTTTTTGCTCGCCCAATGTCGCGGGTTCCAAGATGTAGGTGAGCGCCACAAAGCACGTGGATTCAGGGCCTTCTTCAAAGGCCAACTCACGTAAAGCCTCGATATAGAAGCCGTTTTCGTAGTCGCCGGCGGTGCCACCAACTTCAACAAACACAACATCGGCGGGACCGCCATTGGGTCCGCCAGTCATGGCCAGTTGTCGCAGATGCATCTTCACGGTGCCGGTGACATGCGGAATCATTTGCACATCGCGACCAAGAAAATCGCCGCGTCGTTCGCGGTCAAGAATGTCGCCGTAAATCTGGCCCGCGGTCACAAAGTTTCGGCGCGAAAGATTTTGATCCAAGATGCGCTCGTAGGTTCCCAAGTCCATGTCGGTCTCAAGACCATCTTCAAGCACAAAAACTTCGCCATGGCGAAATGGATTGAGCGTGCCCGAATCAATATTCAGGTAGCCCTCCATTTTGATCGGCGCAACGGCAAGGCCCTTGTCTTTTAAAAGTTTGGCAAGGCTGGAGGAAAAAATTCCTTTGCCCAAACCGCTCATTACGGTGCCAATCACAACCACAAATTTGGTGCGGCCCTTTTGATATCCCTTGGGCGTTGGCGAGAACCATTCTTTCTGTTCATCGCTGGCGGAAAATTGTGACAAGAAAGCTGAATCATTTGATTGATCCGCTGACGATTTGGGTTGGGAACGATCCTTGGAGGGCACGCTTGATCGTACCAAATGGAGCAATCCACTCAAGTTGCCGCGCTGATATTTTGTGCAATTTCTTGTGGATTCATTTCCGTTGCTGCTATGAAATCTTGGAAAAACTTGGGAGCATTCAAGACATGAGAAACACCCTCTTTCATAGTGCTTTAGGCGCCTCTTTGGTCCTTGCGGGTCTCACGGGTTTGACCGCCACCGCGGAAGATGCGGGTTTAGGTTGGGGATTTGAATGTGGCTGCATGCAGCATCGCCTTGATCGGGAAATGCTTCGGCCCGCCAAAGGCGCGGGCTTGGCGTGGAATGAAGCCAGTGGAGCGGATTCACGCAACTGGCCGCCCAACCCAATGGTGAACTATGAGCACGTGAAGATTGCGCTTCGCTTTGCGGATGTGGTTGCGCCCGAAGCCGAGGCGGTTGCTACCTACACAGTGCGCCCAATTGGCGTGCCAGTTGAAAGTTTGAAGTTGAACGCCGATGGGTTGAAGATTGCATCTGTGAAACTGGATGGCGCGGCGACGGAATTTTTTAGCGATGGAAAAAATCTCACCATGAAATTCGCCAAGCCACTGCCCAGCGACAAGTCCAGCGTGATTGAAGTGGCATACACCATTTCGAGGCCAACCGATGGAATGACTTTTTCGCCGGCGTATCCAGACCGCGCTGGATATGGACCGCAAGTTCATACGCAAGGTCAGACAGAGGGAAATCACTTTTGGTTTCCATGCCACGACTTTCCAAATGTTCGTCAGAGCACCGAGCTTGTGGTGGATGTTCCCAAGGGCATGACCGTGAGCGGCAATGGAAAGTTGGTTGAGCATGTGACCAAGGGCGATCGTGAAATATGGAATTACCTGCAGGAAAAGCCCCATGTTGCGTACTTGGTCAGCGTGGTGGTGGGCGACCTTGAGGCAGTGCCTTTGCAAAGTCCGTTGTCGGGAGTACCCATGCATGTGTGGGTTCCAAAGGAGCGCGTCGGTGATGTGGAGCGCACCTATGGTCGCACTGATCGCATGATCGCGTTGTTTGAAAAAGTATTTGGCCAAAAATATCCATGGGCAAAGTACGACCAATTGTTGGTGCGCAACTTTGGTTCAGGAGGCATGGAAAATACAAGCGTGACCAACATGTATCCGTCAGCCATTCTGAGCGAGACCGCCGCCAAAGAAGAGGACCTGGATGGTTTGATCAGCCACGAGTTGTGCCATCAATGGACTGGCGATTTCATCACGTGCAAAAGTTGGGCGGACATTTGGCTGAATGAAGGATGGGCCACATATGGCAACGCGCTGTGGATGGAGGAACGTGATGGACCAGATGGATATTTTGATTCCATGCTGGACAACGCAGGGGTGGCTAAGAACGACAAGAGTGACAACGCGGTTGGCATGGTCAGCCCGATTTATAAAAACGCCGGTGAAACTTTTGGGCGCGCGGCCAATCCATATCCAAAGGGCGCCAGCATTTTGCACATGTTGCGTGAAATGTTGGGTGAGGAAGTTTTCTATAAGGGCGTGCGGGCCTACATGGCTAAATTTGCACTTTCAACCGCTGAAACAAGTGATTTTAGAATCGCTCTTGAGCAGGCCAGTGGGCTTGGCTTGGAGTGGTTCTTTGATCAATGGTGCATGCGTCCTGGTTGTCCAAATATTTCAACCAAGGCAACTTACGACGCGGCCACCCGCATGTTAAGGATCAAGGCGGAGCAGACGCAGAAGATTGATGAGCGCACTCCGGCCTTGCGCGTGAGCACGCCTATTTGTGTGCGCACCGCTTCGGGCGAGAAGACCATTGCGTGGGAGTGGCGCGATCGCTCAGCGGAGATTGAAATTCCACTTGATGGACCTCCGCAGTGGGTGGCGTTTGATCCGCGGCTTGCGGCGCTGAAAACCTTGAAGATGGATTGGCCAATGGATTGGCTGCGGGCGCAGGCGAAAAGTGGTCCAACCATGGCGTCGCGTCGGCAAGCGGTGGAGGCGTTGCGTGGTGATGGGTCGCCCGCCACCATTGCGGTGCTGGAGCAGATTGCCAAGAATGAATTGGGTCGTAGAAAAATTCGCGGCGAGTGCATTGATTCGATCGCGGATTTTAAGAACGCCGACAGCGCGGCAAGCATTGGAAGATTGCTTGACGCGCCGCCTCAAGATCCGCGCGTTCGTTCGGCGTTGACATTGGCAACCGCCTCGCTTGACAAGGAGAAAGCAATTCCAATATTGATGAAGCAACTGACGTCGGATTCCAGCGAGTTATGCCGTAAAAATGCGATCGACATGTTGTCCAAATTGGAGGCCAAGGAAAGCGTGGACGCCATTCTTGCCGCCTCGGATATGCCAAGCCATCAACAACAAATTCAACAAGCGGCCATGCGCGCCTTGGCAAAATTTGAAGCCAGCAAGGCGTTGCCACAAGCGTTGAAGTTGGGATCGCTTGGTGGCTATGACCGCGCGCGCGGAGCGGCGATTGATGCGGTTGGAAAATTGGTTTCCAAAGATGAGAAGGACGCGGCTCGGATCGCGGCGATTGCGCAATTGATTTCATGGCTTGATGATCCAGAGCGCGGCGCGCGACGCGCCAGTGCGGAAACGCTTGTGACTTTAAAATCCAAGGAGGCGTTGCCGCGCCTAGAAGCCATGGCCAAAAGTGATCCCGATCCAGATGTGCGCGCCGCCGCGGCTGATTGGGTGAAACGACTGAACGGCTAGTATGGTTGCGCCGTTCAATGGGCACGCGTGTTGTTGAACTTGTTTTGCTTGCTCAAAAAAATTTCATCAGTCGCCCAAGCTGGCGACAATGTCATGCTTGAAGGCGCTTTCACTGGCGTGAGCGGGCTTCTAGTTTTTCCAATTGTTGCGGCGTGTCCACTCCGTGAAAGTGGGCGTTCCCAATTGCCACCGCAATGGCATGGCCGTTTTCCAGAACTCGCAGTTGCTCCAGTTGCTCTGTCAGTTCCAAAGGCGTTGGCGCAAGAGCCAGAAAAATAGGCAAAAATTCGCGGCGATATACATATAAACCGACATGCTTCAGTGGGACGGAGCCGGTGTTTGTCCCATCGCGATTGAACGGAATGCGCGAGCGGCTGAAATACAAAGCGCGACCGTGCGCGCCAACGGCGACCTTCACCAAGTTCGGATCATTGGCGTCTTCACCGGGCATGAACGGACTGGCGACAGTGCTCACAGGAACGTTCGGGCCAGCCTTGATCAACGCTTCAATCGCAAGATCAATCAACTCGGGCTCAATGCGAGGCTCATCGCCTTGCACATTCACAATGATGTCGGCGTTAAGCGATGCGGCAACCTCCGCGATGCGGCTTGTTCCATTGACATGGTCGACGCGTGTCAATCGCGCTTCAAATCCGGCCGCGGTGACAACGTCGACAATGCGGGCATCATCCGTGGCCACAATAATGCGCTGGACATGTTTCGCTTTTTTTGCTTGCTCACACACATGCACAATGACGGGCTTGCCTGCAAGCAATGCCAAAGGCTTTCCAGGAAATCGGACGCTTGACCAACGTGCTGGAATGACCGCGACCACTTTCACATGTCCATGCGCTGTGGTGAAATCAGAATCGGCGTCCGCGCGGGAGGCCATCAACCGCCAAGATCCTTGATGACAGTGTCGATGAGCTTGCGCTTGTCGCGAATGTCCTTATATCCAATGTTTTTACGCAAAATAGCCGAGCAAATCTCGGCGGCTTCCTTTGCGGGACCCGCGCTTTTTTCGGCGCGCGCCTGCTCAATCAGACTGTTCATCAAGTCGTAGCGAATATCAAGTTCACGTTCGGCGCCTGTTGCATCAAGCACTTGCAGCGCCTCGCGGAATTCACCAATGGCCTCCACGTGCCAACCTTCGGCGGCGAAACATTTGCCCAACATGTGCGCCGCGTTCAAGCGGCACTTGGCTTCATCCTTGGCTGCTTGAAAGCAGGGCATGGCGTCTTCGTATCGTCCAAGTTCAAACCATATGCGACCAACTTCTGCCTTGAGAGTTCGATCGGTCGGATATTTTTCCATGCGATCCGCGTACTCGCTGCCTTCAAGTTCAAGGCACGCGCTGCGACTCGTCTTGACCGCTTCCTTCAAACTTTCGTTGCTCGCATCGGCCGCAGCTGCTGTTTCCGCGGCGCGCAATTTGCGACGCGTTTGAGCGATGCGAATGTCGCCTGCCGCCATTCGGAATCGATATTCACCGAGTCGTTTGAATCCATCCAAATACACTTCTTGCGCTTTGGCCTCTGATTCCGCGGTGGCGGCGCGGCGCAGCAATGTGCCGTACTTCTGCACGTGTTCAGGCAAAGCGGGGTTTGTTTCCCAATCGATTTTTGCGCGCTCCAGATTGCGCGAATCAGTATCGCCGCCCGCCGCGATGGTGTCTTGTTCTTGCATCGCGCGTTGCTTGTCGGCGTCTTTAATGTTCGCGCGGAAGCCGCCCTCTTGATTGGCGGTATTGCTGTAGCCACCTTGTTGAATGGCGCGGGCGGCGGTGAGTTGCTTGAGCTCAGTGATCAGCTTGCTGTCGGTTGGATCCATGCGCACCGCCTCTTCGCTGCAGGCGAAGGCTTCATTCCAAGCATCGATGGCGGTGAAAAGTTCCTTGGCTTGAAGCCACAGGCTCTTGCTATTTTTTTTGCTTTGTTGAATGCGCACCAAATTCAAAGCCATTGGCGAAAGCCATTGACCCAATTCATTCATTGACAATTTGCCAGTGAATTCAACCACTTTCATCAGCGCGGGTAGGTTGTTCAGATCACGCATCCAAATATATTCAGCCGCGGCCAGTTTGGAATTATTCCCGCCAACACCGTCATCAACCGACTTAATTTCCTTGCTTGACGCGGGTTTGCCTCCGCCTTGAATGAAATTTTTTGCGCACTCAAACATGGATTGATGGAACGCCATGTTTCCGGCATCAAGTTTGATGGCACTGGCGAATAAATTGAGCGCGTATTCAAAGTTGCCGCTCTTCACCATGGCGGTCGCGTGTTGAAAAAACTTGGCCGCCTTCTCTGGCTGTGGATCGACCACGCCTTTGGCAGGTTTTTCATCTGCTTTGGCCGCGGCATCTGCACCTTTTTTCCAATTAAACATTCGCAACTGCTCCTGCTGAATTTCAAGACAAAATCGAGACCAAACGTAGACCAAACCAAGACGATAGAGGACAAAGAAACGACTTGGATTGTCCAAGGTAAGCCCTGGCGGGCTTTGGGTCAACGCATAATACGGGAGTGAATTACGATAGGTTGCGTGAGCAAACCCAAGCGTTCCATCCTGATTTACCCCGATCCAGTTTTACGGGCGAAGGCCAAGTCCATTTCCAAAGTCACGCCTTCCATTCGCGATCTTGTCGCTGAGATGTTTGACTTGATGCGCGAAGAAGAAGGCGCGGGCTTGGCGGCTCCGCAAGTGGGCGAGTCGCTGAGGCTTTTCATAACCGAGGCGCGACCCGATGACGGAATTCCTGAGCGCGTCATTATTAATCCAGTGCTGAGCAAAATGGATGGTGATTTAATTCCGTATGACGAAGGATGTTTGAGCTTGCCGGACATTCGCGGCATGATTCGTCGTCCAACTTTTATCGCGATCGACTTCATGGATATGGATGGCAACATGGTGCATTTAGAAAGCGACGCATTTCCCGCGCGCGTGTGGCAGCATGAGTTCGATCATTTGGAAGGCACATTGATCATTGATCGAATGACGCCCATTGATCGGTTGCGAACGCGCAAGGCGGTGAAAGATCTCGAACGCGAAGCGGGGATGTGAGTGGAGGAATTCAGCGCGAATCATGCGGGCAGCGTGGCGTTTCTTGGCGGCGGTAGTTTGGGCGCGCCGTGTTTGCAGGAATTGGCGCGGCGTGGCTGGATTGATGTGGTTGTAAGCCAGCCAGATCGCCCGGCGGGGCGTGGTCGCGTGAACACGCCAACCGTAATTTCTGCATTGGCTCTTGAGAGCGGACTGAATTTAATTCGCACCGACAACGCCAATGACCTTGAAGTTTGCTCGCAATGCGCGCGCGCCAAGGTGATCGTGGTGATTTCGTTTGGGCAAAAGTTGTCGCCAGAATTGCTCGCGGGTCGCGTCGCCATTAATTTGCATCCTTCAGATCTTCCCAAGTGGCGAGGCGCCGCGCCAATTCAGCGGGCCATGATGGCTGGCGAAGAGCGCATCACGGCGTGCGCCATGGAGGTGGCGCCGCGCATGGATGCCGGGGCGATCTTCGCCAAACAAGTTTTTGAAGTTGGCGCGATGGAAACCGCTGGCGAGTTGCATGATCGCATTGCGCGCGAAAGCGTGGACATGATGCTGCAAACTATCGAGCGCGCGTTGCAGGGCGCGCTTGTGGGCGAGGCGCAAATTGAATCCAACGCCACGCGCGCCATGAAGCTTTCAAAGAGCGAGGCCTTTGTTGATTTTGCGCAGTCCGCGCGCATGGTTCGCTGTCGCATTCACGGTCTGGCGCCTTGGCCCGGGTGTGACGCGGAGATCGCGGGCGAACCTATTCGCTTGCTGAGGGTGAAAGAAGTTTCCATGCCAAGCGTGGACTTGGGTGGCCAAGCTCCAAAAACTTGCGCCGCACCAGGTGACATTGTGCGCGACGGATTGGTGTCGTGCGGCGAAGGCGCGATTGAAATTGTGCAAGTGCAACCAGTTGGTGGTCGCGCCATGGCGTGGGCTGATTTTTGCCGTGGACGATCCATAGAGATGGGGCAACGCATCACTTCGTCGCCGCGCAAGGTGCAGGAGTAAGCCATATGCATGTTCAATTGCGGCCATTCAAAAACATGTTGTTGCGCCCGCCGCACAGTTGGCTTTGCGTAGGGAATTCAATATGGATTCAAACTTGAACTCGCCAACGGAATTGAAATTGGTTGATTTGGATTATCCGTTTTCACAGAAAGCGATTGCCACCATGCCGGCTCAGCCACGGGATAGCGCGCGCATGATGGTGGTGCGGCGCGACAGCGATGAGATTGTGCACGCGCGTGTTTGTGATTTGCCGCGGTGGCTTCAAGCAGGCGATCAATTGGTGTTGAATGAAACCAAGGTGGCGCAAGCGCGCGTGGTCCTGAAGCGCGAAAGCGATGGCCGTGATTTTGAAGGTTTATTGGCTGAAAAACGGGAGAATGGAACATGGTTGCTGATGGCTAAAAACAGCCGCAAATTTCATGTGGGCGATCTTTTGCGTTTGCAAACAGAGCACGGCGCCCCGGGTGCGGCGTTGCGCTGTGTTGAAAAAGAAGCCGATGGGTGGATTGTTTCTTTCGCGGATGAAATTGATTCACAGGCCGCGCTTGAAGCCAGTGGGCGCACGCCATTGCCTCCATATATTTTGCGCGCCCGTGGCGAGCAGTCGCTGACACAAAGTGACGCATTTGATCGCGCGCAGTATCGCACGACTTTTGGACAAGACAGTCGCTATCACTCGGTCGCCTCGCCCACAGCGGGTTTGCATTTCACGCCTGAACTTTTGCAAAATGTGCAGGCCACCACCCAGCGCGCGCCAGCATTTGTGACGCTTGAAGTTGGCATGGGAACCTTCAAGCCCATTGAAACTGCGCGGCTTGCCGACCATGTGATGCACTGCGAACGATTTTCTGTTTCGGCGGCGACCTTGGATCGGTTGGTGTCCACGCGCCCCAATGGTCGCTTGGTGGTGGTGGGCACGACCACGGTTCGAGCTTTGGAAAGCCTTCCAAGTCCACTACCAAAACACGATTTTAGTGGGGAATCACGCTTGTTTATTAAACCTGGCTATCAATTCAAGCACGTCGACGCCTTGCTGACCAATTTTCATTTGCCGCGCAGCACGCTGCTGAGTTTGGTGGGAGCATTGATTGGTCTTGAGCGCCTGAAATCTCTTTATGCTCTGGCACAAAGCATGGACTATCGCTTCTATTCTTATGGAGACGCCATGCTTATTCTCTAACTCATTCTGAAATCGGATCCGAAGATAAAAACCCACACACGCAAAAAATTGAATCGATTGCAACGCAACAACCTCCAAAACGCCCACCCTTATGAAACTCAGTGAACTTGCCGCAAAAGTAAATGGACTTCAACCCGCATCCGCGCCCAATGGTGGCGATGTTGAAATTCAATCCGTCATAGACGACAGCCGCGCCGCGCGGCCTGGCGCGTTGTTTGTTGCGCGCGCTGGTTCCAAGGCGCAAGGAGCTACGTTCATTGAAGCGGCGGTGCGTGGTGGGGCAGCTGCTTTGGTTGTTGCAATGGACGATCCAATTCCAAATGGTGTGGTTGCGTATCGAGCAGCCAATCCAAGTGCCATGCTTGCTCCGTTGGCGCACGCCTTCGCGGGCTTCCCTTCAAAAAACCTCAAAATGCTGGGGGTAACGGGCACAAATGGAAAAACAACCGTGGCATTTTTTGTGCAACAACTCATGGTGGCCGCCGGAAACAAGTTTGGTTTAATGGGAACAATTCTGGTTGATGATGGCAAGACGCGCGCGCCAGCCGAACTCACCACTCCAGGCGCGGCTGCAATTGCTCCGCTGTTAAAGCGCATGCATGACAACGGTTGCACGGGCGTGGCCATGGAAGTGAGCAGTCACGCGCTTGAGCAAGGCCGCGCCGCCGAAATTGATTTCGCCGTTGCGCTGTTCACAAATCTTTCAGGCGATCATTTGGATTATCACGGAAACATGGACTCCTACGCCGACGCCAAGGCGAAGTTGTTTGAGAATCTCAGCGCAAATGCGGTGGCCATTGTGAATGCCGATGATCCCGCGCACGCGCGCATGTTGCGCGATTGCCGCGCGCGTGTTCTGCGCTGCGGTGTTGTTGGCGGTGGCGCCACGCATGTGGATGTGGAGGCCAGCGTGCTTGAGGCGCGAATTGGTTCCATGCTTCTTCGATTGCGTGGACCTTGGGGCGAGGTCACCGCGCGCTTGCCAGTGATGGGTCGACACAACGCCACAAACGCCTTGCAGGCCGCCACCGCGGCATGGACTCTTGGCGCCACAAAAGAGGACATTGTTGCAGGTTTAGCCACACTTTCTGCTCCGCCAGGACGTCTTGAACCGGTCACAAACTTGGACGCTCCGTTTGCGGTGTTGGTGGATTACGCCCACACGGATGACGCGCTTCTGAATGTCTTGCGCGCGCTACGTCCCGCGCTTCCCGCGGGTGGAAAATTAATCACGGTCTTTGGTTGTGGCGGAGATCGCGATCGTTCCAAGCGCCCGCGCATGGCGGCGGTGGCCAGTGAGCATTCGGATGTGGCCATTATCACCAGCGACAATCCACGCACGGAAGATCCCGCCAGCATTGTGGAGGAAGTCGCGCTGGGTGTTCCCGCGGCAAGTCGCGCGCATGTCATAAAAATAATTGATCGTCGCGAGGCCATCATGAAAGCCGTGTCCATGGCGCGACCTGGTGACGCGGTGTTGATCGCGGGCAAGGGACATGAGGACTATCAAATTGTGGGAACGGTGAAAAAACCTTTTGATGATCGAGTGGTGGCCCGCGAGGCGTTGCGCGCGATGGAGAAAAAAATATGAACAACTTTTTAACAGCCGATGAATTTGCGCAAGCGACTGGTGGAATTTGGCTTGAGCCGCCCACGCAACCCATCATGGGGGTGTCCATTGACACGCGTGAAGATCTTGCGGGAAAAATGTTCCTGGCGCTGCGCGGTGAAAAAACAGATGGTCACGCGTTTGTTGATGCCGCCAAAAAAGCGGGCGCAGTGGCTGTGATGATCGAGAAAAAAGACTGCCAATGCCCGGGCGTGCCTCGCTTGTTGGTGCCCAATGTGCAAACTGCGTTGACCGCGGCCGCCGCCGCGTGGCGCAATATATTGCGCTGCCATTGCGTGGCCATTACTGGAAGCGCAGGGAAAACCACAACTCGACGATTGATCGCCGCCGCTCTTGAAGTGTTCGGCGCGACGCACGCGAGTCCAAAAAGTTTTAACAACCATCTTGGTGTGCCGCTGTCAATTCTTTCCGCGGCTCGGGACACAAAGTTTCTTGTGCTTGAAATTGGAATGAATCACCCTGGAGAAATAGAACCGCTTGCGCGCTTGGCGCGCCCTGAAGTGGCCATGATTGTGAACAGTGGCAGCGCGCATCTAGGCGGGCTTGGAAGTTGCGAGGCTATTGCAGAGGAAAAATGCGCCATTTCGCGCGGGCTTGAAACATCCGGAACATTTGTGATTCACGGTGACTCGCCTGGTTTGACTGATATCGCCCTGAAGCAAAAAAGACCCGCGGGAGGCTTGTTGATTTTATTTGGCCAAGGCGGCCGTTGTTTGTGGAAATTATTTTCGCGCGACGTGGCCAGCGATGGCTTGCAGCACGTTGTGGTGCAAGGACCCGCCTATGGTGGCGGATGCAAAATTTCTTTCACGTTGAAATTGCCTGGACTTCACAACGCCATTAACGCCACTGGTGCCATTGCCGCGGTGACCGCGCTGGGTCTTGACGCGCAAAAAGCCGCCGACGCCATGGCGGGGGTTCTTCCGTCCGACGGACGCATGGTTCGCGAGCGCGTTGGAGCCATCGACATTTACAACGATTCATACAACGCAAATCCCGAAGCCATGTTGGCGTCGATCGCCGCGTTTGTGGAAGTGTCCGCAACCGCCAAGCGTCGCGTGGTGGCGCTGGGGGACATGCTTGAGTTGGGCGGGCAAAGTCAGGCGCTGCACCACATGGTGGGCGAACGACTTGCCACTGCTTTTAGCGGAAATCCCCCTGAAATAGTCTTGACTTCGGGTCCGCTCAGCGCCGAGATTGCGCGCTCCGTGAAGGCCTTGGCGCCGCAAGTTCAAGTGGAAATGGTGACCGATTTGGTGGCCGAGGCGCCGCGACTTGCGGGCTTGTTGCGCGATGGCGACGCGCTCTTGATCAAGGGTTCGCGCGCGAGTTCCATGGAGCGACTTTTGGAAGTCATCCGCCTCCAAAAATCTCCCGCCAAGAGTGCAAAGACTTCTTGACCAATCAACCGATGAAGAACGCATCCCATGCTTTTCAATCTTGTTGATCTTTGTCAGAACTGGCTTGATGAACATGGGCTTTCCGCTCTTGTTCAATTGATGTATCAGTTGGAGTTTCGCGCCTTGCTTGCCACGGCGTTGTCATTCGCCATCACGGTGTTCGCGGGACCAACGGTCATTCGCTGGTTGCACCGGAAAAAAGTGGGCGATTCGCCTGAGTTCTACAATAAAACGCTCAACGAGTTGATGAAATCCAAGGCCAACACGCCCACCATGGGCGGCATTTTAATTGTGGCCGCTATTTTCATAAGCACGTTTCTGCTTTCGGATTGGATTCACAGTCGGTATGCGCAAGTGTGCATGATTGTGCTGTTTTGGCTGGCTGGGCTGGGCTTTTTTGATGACCGATTGAAACTCACCGCGCGCTTTCGCAAACTAGGTACGCGCGAAGGCTTGTTCATGTGGGAAAAATTATTGTTTACGCTCGGTATCGGAATCATCGCCGGTTATTTTCTATACACGGGAGCGCAACACATCGACGCCACCGTGTTGAATTTGCCGTTTCAGCGCACGTATCCGCCAACTCCCATCGCCGAAGTGATTGTCCAGCCGCCCAATGTCGCGTCCAATGTGATCGTGCTTTCATGCGTTTGGTTCGTGGTTTGCGCCACATTTTGGATTGGCCTTATGAGCAACGCCGTCAATCTCACCGATGGCATGGACGGACTCGCGACAGGAACAGTTCTGATTGCCAGCATTGTGACAGCGGTCTTGGTGGCGATCGCGGTGAGTCCGCGCGCCAGTTTTTTCTTGATGGTGCCGCATGTGCCCGAGGCGAAAGAATTGTTGGTGATTGTGGGAACAATGTCTGGCGCGTGCATTGGTTTTCTGTGGTTCAATTGTCAGCCGGCCGCGGTGTTCATGGGCGACACCGGCAGTCTGGCATTGGGCGGACTTCTTGCCACCATTCTTGTGGCCATTCGACAGGAACTTTTATTGCCGCTGGTGGGGGGCGTGTTCCTGATGGAGGCTGGCAGCGTTGTGACTCAAGTTGGTTGGTTCAAAATCACAAACAAACTCACGGGCACCGGACGGCGCATTTTCCGCTGCGCGCCTATTCACCATCATTTTCAATTGCAAGGGTGGAGTGAATCACAAACCGTGGTGCGCTTTTGGTTGATCTCGCTGTTGCTTGGAATTGCCGCCCTGGCCATGTTGAAATTGCGCTGAAATGAAGCAGAACGCCGGCATTTGCGGCGCCCAGTTTTGGGCTGTGCTGATCGCTGCGCAATGGCGCAACCCGCGTCAAAGTGGGATTTACACGTTGAACAAGAAGTGAACGACGTCGCCATCTTGCATGACATAGTTGCGACCTTCGCTGCGCATTTTGCCCGCGTCGCGGATGGCTTTCTCGGTTCCAAATTGTTCTAGGTCCTTCACCAAGTAACACTCGGCGCGGATGAAGCCCTTCTCAAAGTCGGTGTGAATCACGCCCGCGCTTTGCGGAGCGGTGAAGCCGCGGTGAATGGTCCAAGCGCGGATTTCCTTGGGGCCCGCTGTGAAATAACTTTGCAGGCCCAGCAACTCGTAGGCAGCGCGCGCCACGGTGGCAAGCGCGGGTTGATTCATTCCCAAGCTGGCCAACATTTCAGCGCGATCGGCGTCAGGTAATTCTGAAAGTTCGCTTTCAATTTTGGCGCACACGCAGATTACTTGGCCGCCCTCCACCTTGGCGCGCGCAAGAACGCGCTTCACCATGTCGCACTCGCCGTTGAGATCATTTTCATCCACATTGGCCACGTACAAAACTGGTTTGGCGGTGATCAACCCCAAGCCTCGCCCCAAAGTGCGCTCCTCAGCGGTGAAATCTCCGCCACGTAAAGGATCGCCTTTTGCAAGCAAAACAAAGGCTTTTTCAAGGTACGCCACGCGAGCGATGGCGTCTTTGTCGCCGCCACGGGCGGTCCGTCGCAAGCGCTCAAGACTGGATTCCACCACGCCCAAATCAGCCAGAGCCAATTCGGTGTCAATGGTTTCAATGTCGCGGATTGGATCGGGTTTGCCGTCCACATGCATCACATCGGGGTCGTCAAAGCAACGCACCACATGCAGAATGGCGTCCACCTCGCGAATGTGGCTGAGAAATTTGTTGCCCAAGCCTTGGCCTTCGCTGGCGCCGCGCACCAAGCCCGCGATATCGACAATGCGCACGGAGGCTGGAATTATTTTCTCGCTTTGAATTTTCTTGGCGATGATGGGCAGACGATCATCCGGAACATTCACCACGCCAACGTTGGGCTCAATGGTGCAGAATGGATAGTTGGCGGCTTCAATTCCGGCCGCGGTGAGCGCGTTGAAGAGGGTGCTCTTGCCAACATTTGGTAGACCAACAATTCCGCATTCCATGAAGCAACTCCTCTGTTAGAAAATCAATAGTGAAGGGGCAACATAATAGCGGCGAATCACGTCGCCGAGGCGTTACGCTTGGGTCATGTCCGCCAAAGACCGTCCAACTGCACGAGCGCGCAAGAGATTGATTTTTCTTGGCGCTTTGGCGTTGATGGCAACCGCGGGCCTGGCCGCTCGTTTGTGGCAATTAACCGTGGTGGATGGCGCCGAGTTTCGTCAAGAAGCCGAGCAGCGACTTGATCGAACCATTTGGCTTCCAACAGTTCGCGGGAAAATTGTGGATCGACTGGGTCGAGTGATCGCCGAAGATGTTCCCGCATGGGATGTCGCAATTGATTACTCCGTGATTGATGGATCATGGGTGCGTGGCCGCGCGTTGCGCACGGCGCGCAAGGCGTACGGCCGTTCATTGTGGGGAAGACTTTCACGCGAGGCAAGGGATTCAACTATTGAGTTGTGCCTTGTTGGCGAGGAGCAAGCCAAAAATGAAATGCTGAATCAAGTTGCAGCTCTATGCGATATTCCGCGCGC
>CAIUGT010000102.1 GCA_903898755.1 uncultured bacterium
ATTGGTGACGCTTCGATCAACTGGCTACGACAATGTTGATCTCGCTGCCGCAGAAAAATTAGGAATGACGGTGCTTCGAGTGCCGGCGTACTCGCCCCATGCGGTGGCGGAACACGCCATTGCGCTCATCTTGGCGCTGAATCGCAAAACCCATTTGGCACACGCGCGTGTTTACAAACAGAACTTCACGCTAGAAGGACTTGTTGGCTTTGATTTATTCAGCAAGACCGTGGGCGTGGTCGGTACGGGAAGGATTGGTGTTGTTGCGGCAAGAATTCTGAGCCAGGGATTCGGTTGCACGGTTCTCGCTTGCGATCCAATCACATCCGCGGCATGCGTGGCAATGGGAGTTTCATATGTGGAACTACCGAAACTGCTCGCCATGTCTGACATTGTCACTCTGCACTGCCCGCTCAACGCAAGTACAAGGCACATGATCAATGGCGAGGCGCTTGATCGGATCAAGCCTGGGGCCATGTTGGTCAACACAAGCCGCGGCGCGGTGGTTGATACGAAGGCGGCAATCGCGGCGCTGAGTTCGGGGAAACTTGGCGGGCTTGGTCTTGATGTGTATGAAGGCGAAGCAGCACTTTTCTTTCAAGACTTGTCGGGGCAAATCATTGCCGATGAAACATTTAAAAAGCTTCTTGCGTTTCCAAATGTGATCGTGACCGGGCATCAAGGTTTTTTAACTGATGAGGCCTTGCGCGGGATTGCACAGACCACCATCAAGAACTTCACCGACTTTGAGCGCGGCGATCCGTGCATGGAAACCCGCGTATCGCATTCGTGACTTTGTTGCATGGCGAATGAATCACCGTCATTGAGTTCATGCGAAACTGTGGGATGGCGGCTACGGTCGCGCCGCTGAATTGTTTTATACGCCGCCGCTTTTTTCAAACCCGCCGCCACCTGGAGTTTGAATTTCAATGGCGTCGCCTGCTTCAATGCGCGCCGCCACAATTCCAGGCAGTTCTTCAACGCGACCGTCTGCGCGCAGAATTTTCTGTTCCCCACGCGCGCCTGAATCGCCGCCATTCATTCCGTACGGCGCCTCAATGCGGTGTTGCGAAAGAAAAGATAAATCAACCGCCTCAAGAAAACGCAGTCGCCGCACAAGGCCGTCGCCACCAGAAAACTTTCCCGCGCCACCGGAATTGTGGCGAATGGAAAATTGCTCAAGACGCACTGGATAGCGCCGCTCAAGCACCTCCGCGTCCGTAATGCGCGTGTTGCTGATATGCGTGTGCACGCCACTTTCGCCGTCACCACTTGCAGTCGCGCCCGCGCCGCCAGCGATCGTTTCATAAAAACCAAATCGCGCGTTGCCAAACAATAAATTATTGATGGTGCCTTGACTGCACGCCGCCAGATTGAAGGCTCGCCACAGCAAGTCCACAAGTCGCTGACTTGTTTCCGTTTGTCCAATCGCGCAAGCGGGGCACTTGTCGGGCGCGCCTGAAAAATTTGGAGACAAAATTGTTTCAGCGGGCAAAATAATTTCAATTGGATCAAGCAAGCCTTCGTTCATTGGAAATGCTGGAGTGATTCCTCCAAGCAGTTGACCAACTAGCACGCGAATGGAATACATCACCGCGGCGCGCGTGACGGCTTGTGGCGCATTCAGATTTTTGGCGTGTTGCGGCGATGTTCCAGTGAAATCAATGACAAGCCGAGGCGGATTTTCAAAGCGTCGCATCTGCACACGCAGCACGGTGCCATCATCTAGGCGTTCTTCAAGTGGCGCGATCACGTCTGGCAATAATTGCAACGCACGCTCCGTGGCGCCACGAGCGGACGCGCGCAACTTGTGACATGCCGCGCGCAAATTGTCCAAATTTGTTTGCGCAAGCACGTCGCGCATGCGCGCTACGGCAAGCTCATTTGCCGCTATTTGCGCCGAAATATCAGCAAGATTGTCAGCCACCATGCGGCTTGGCCACGCGCCACCGCGCAGTTGCCGCTCCACGCGATCCAAATGCGCCACGCCCTTTTCAACAATCAGTGTTGGCTCAATCACCACGCCTTCGTGCGCAAGAGTGGTTGCGTCCGGCGGCATGGACCCAGGACGTGTTCCACCCATTTCAGCATGGTGCGCGCGATTGGCGGCGAAACCAATGAGTTCTGCATTGTCGGCATTCGAGTTCGCTTTGGAAAAGATCGGCGTGATCACGGTGAGATCCGGCAAATGCGAACCGCCAAAGCGCGGGTGATTCACAATCCACACTTGTCCGGGGGCAAACGCATGCGACTTGCCAACTTCACGCACGCATACGCCAAGCGCGCCCAAGTGAATTGGAATGTGCGGCGCGTTCACAACAAGAAATCCATCCGTATCAAGCAGACCGCATGAAAAATCCAATCGATCTTTGATGTTGGGTGAAACCGCGGTGCGTCGAAGTTGTTCGCCCATGTCAGTGGCAATGGAGCCAAGCCGTGCCGCGACAAGTTCATGCGAGTGAACAGTGGCGCTGGTTGATTGGGACGCGGAGCGATCGCGGGAAAGAATTGTGGCGCCACTTTCATGAGTTGACGCGCGCCAACCCGCGGCCACAAACGCCGTGGAATGCGCGCGTGAAAGCACTGTTGGACCCACAATCTCAGTCGTTATATTCGCGTCACTCTTCGCGCGCGTCAGACTTGTCCTCGTGATCTCCACTTGAAGACGAAGGCGTTCAAGTTCTATCGCGCGCGCTGCATCGGGAAGGAATCCATATGTTTCATGGAAACGGCGCTTGAATAATTCACGCAGCCGATCGGCGTTCAGCGGCTGCGCATTCGCAAGCGGCAATTCAATCTCCAGACTTTCTTCTTGTCCCTTCAAGCGCATCAACGCCACGCGACGAGTTTGATTGGCGGTGGAGGCATCCATTCCAATTTCAAGCAACTCTTTTTTTGCCCGCTCAAATAATTGGGCAAACCTTTCATGCAGCGATGGTTGCTCGTCACCAATCACTTGCAGCACAAGTTCCCAGACAACCCGCGTGACAGGCGCTTGTGAAATTCCACTTGCGCACAGAAGACCCGCGTCCGCAGGAAGGACAATGTTCTCCATGCCAAGTTGCTGCGCGATGGCGCACGCATGAAGTCCGCCAGCACCGCCAAACGCCACAAGCGCGTGGGTGGTTGGATCAACACCCTTGCGAACTGTGACCGTGCGAATGGCGGCGGCCATTGCTTCGTCTGCAATTCCAATGAATTCGTGCAACATTTCATACAGTTTTATGGGGGCGGGTTCATGTTTGGTTGTTGCTTTGAGATGCGCTGCGCCTTGATCTTGCTCCGCGCCTTCAATGGTGTTTGAACTATTGTGCTGCGTCATGGTCGCGTGCAATTCATGCGCCCGCTTCAATGCGTCGTTCAGTGACATTGGAATTGGCATCATGTCCGCATGGATGTGCCCCAAAATGAAATGCGCATCGGTCAGCGTCAATGGCCCACCCGCGCCGTAGCACGCGGGACCAGGAACCGCGCCCGCGCTTTGCGGACCAACGCGTTTGGACTCGCCGTCCCACCACAAAATAGAACCACCACCCGCAGCCACACTTTCAACAGCCACGCACGGGGACGCGATTGTTGCCGCTCCAACTTTTGTTTCATCGCACATTTCCGCCGAGCCATCAACGCGCGCCACATCGGTGCTGGTGCCGCCCATGTCAAGCGTGACGCAACGCGTGAAGCCGCATTCGCGCGCAATGTCGCCCGCACTGGCCACGCCGCCCGCTGGTCCTGACAATAAACTTTCGCGCGGCGCAAATGCGGAGACTGGAGTGAGTCCACCCGCGCTGGTCATCATAAAAATATCTGCGCCAGCTGCCCCATTTTGAATGGATTTTATGAATTCGCCAACTGGACCACTCAGCGCCGCGTCCACCACGGCGGCGCGCGCGCGTGGTTCAAAGCGGCTTGTTGAGCCACATTGATGTGAAAGGGAAACCCATGTGAAGCCTTCGTCATGCAACAGTTGCGCCACGCGAATTTCATGCGCCGGATTCACGGCAGCGTGCAGTAGCGCCACGGCGGCGATGGTGTTTCCAGCATGGGCGCAATTGAGCGCGCCGACCCGCAGCGCATTCTCGTCAAGCGCCGTCAATTCATGTCCATCAAAAGTCATGCGGGCGTTCACGCCAACAGAATTTTTTTCCAGTGTGGAAGGCTTGCGTGGCGCGCACGCAAAAATATCCAGGCGCCGCTGATCACCAATACGCAAAATATCTTGCAAGCCATCATTCACAAACAACGTCACCGGGCTCACTCGTCCTTGCAGCAGCGCGTTGGTTCCGCGAGTGGTGCCAATGCAAATTCGGCAATCATCTAATGGCAGCGGAAAAGGTCGACCAATGGCAAGGCGTGCCGCAAGAATTGGCGCTTCAAATGGCGCGACACATTCCACAAATGAACCAGTGGGGTGCAATTCATGCGCATTAAGTGCACTGAATGAAACGGCATTTTCTCCGTCAATGGCAGGCAATTTCAACTTGGCGGCATTTCGGGCGGACACGGCTGCGCTGATTTGAAACTCAACATGTCCAGACTGAAGAAGGCGCGCCGTTTCAACATGCGCGTGTTCCGGTTGCGCGGCCTGCCGCGCCGTTTTGTTCTCGCTTGAAACCACTCCACCAACCTCGCGAATCACGAACCCTGAAAAAAATTCAGCGACGTTGTCTTGCAACAACCCGCTTGCAAATTCAATCACAAGTGCATCCTTCGATCCGCCGCGAACCACGCCACGAAACGCCGACGTGCTTAACACCTTGGCGCGCGCGATCCGGCCATCACTATGCCGAGCCACGCAATCGGTGAATGTTCCGCCCGTGTCAACGCCAATGTTCCACATGATTTTGTTCTGTGAATTTTTTGC
>CAIUGT010000103.1 GCA_903898755.1 uncultured bacterium
AATGTGGGCGTTGGCTCCGCGGCGAATGCATTAACGGGCGGCATTTATGTTGGCACCGTCACCTTTGCAAAGAGCGATGGAACTACTCCAACCACGCGCACTGTGTCGCTTGATGTGGGTCGCACCGTGTACTCCGCTACGGATTGTCCAATTGCTGTTGCCGACAACACCACCAAGTACAGCTACATCACGGTTTACGATGATTTCTGCATCGCCGACGTTGATGTGAATGTGAACATTTCGCACACGTACATTGGCGATTTGTATGTTGAGTTGCTTTCACCAAGTGGTGTCACAGTCGTTCTGCATAATCGAACTGGAACTGGAACCGACAACATTGTCGCCACCTATGACGATGATGGAGCCGGAACATTGCCAGCTGGCGCACTTTCCCAAATGGATTACGCATCATCTGCTGGCGTGTGGAGACTTCGTGTCTCTGATCAAGCTGCAACGGATACAGGCGTGTTGAACAGTTGGTCATTGCGTCTTGGAAGATTCTCTGGAACGTGCCCGGCTTCTGCTGTTGTGTATTCAGAATCATTCAACACCGATCCAGGTTGGACCAAAGATGGTTTGTGGGCATTTGGCAAGCCAGCGGGTTCCGCTGTGACCAGTGGATCGCCTGATCCAACAAGTGGTTTCACTGGCAACAATGTCTATGGCTACAACAACACCACAACCGGTCTGTATGAGAACAGTCTTGTGGAACGCAATCTCACTTCAAGGGCCTATGACTGCACAGGCTTGTTGGGCGTGAAGGTCAGTTTCCAACGTTGGTTGAATGTTGAAAGTTCAACATATGACCATGCGTATTTCAAGGTCAGCAACAATGGAACAAATTGGGTCACCGTGTTCCAAAATTCAGCCACCATGACGGCGACTGCTTGGACCAAGGTTTCCTATGACATTGCGGCAATCGCCGACAATTCACCAACGGTGTATTTCCGTTGGACCATGGGTACTACGGACACCAGCGTTCAGTATGCCGGTTGGAATATTGACGACCTTGAAGTGAGTTCGTTGGTTCTATCCAATCCATGTCCTTCAGATATCGATGGCGACGGCGAAGTGGCCAGTTCTGATTTGAGTTTAATTCTGCTTGATTTCGGCGTGTGCACTTGCCCAACCGATCTTGACGGTGACGGCGAAGTGACCAGCAGTGATTTGAGTTTGTGTCTGCTTGATTTCGGCGCATGCCCTTAAGGCTTGCGGAATTTGAATTGAACACTGGCGGTCCGCAAGGGCCGCCAGTTTTATTTTTAAGCCATGTACCGAGTTGGTTTGTGATCTCAACGAATTGAATTCATTGTGGTCGTTTGCAGTGAACACCACCCTAAAATCAAGAGCGGAACTGGTTGATCATTCGTCGGCATGGTTGCGCGCATGCAGCGCGGCCATTTGTTGCACGTACGGTTTAATTTGCGGATCCGTGCGGATTTGAAATTCCTCAAATGGTCCATCAAAGAAAACTTTTCCCGCGTGCAACATGACAATGCGCGGGGCGAGCCGCCGCAATAATTCAGTGTCGTGGGTCACAACAACACTGGTGCGCGCCACGCCCAGCGACGGCATGGCGCGGTGGGTGCTGTCAATCAGCGAATGAATGGTGCCGCACATTTCTGGATCAAGTCCGGAGGTTGGTTCGTCATAGAACACAAGCACTGGATCCATGACAAGCGCGCGCGCAATGGCCAAGCGTTTCGCCATTCCACCGGACAAAGACTCGCGGTCGCTGTTCATGATTTGGTCTGGGTTCAAACCAACATCAAGCAGCGCCTTGCGCGCCAGTGGCATGATTTGCGCGTCGGTCATGTTCTTGATTTCCTTTGGCCAGAAAGCCAAATTGAAATACACGGTGCCGCTCAGCAGCGCGTTGCGTTGAAATACAACCGCCCAGTGCACCCGCAGTTGATCCAGTTGATCGTCTGTGAGTTTGGCAACATCGCACAGCGGGGAATTCGCAGCCTCATGGTCGGCAATCAGAACACGACCAGAGTCCGCGCCGAAATGTCCCGTGATTGTTTTCAACAGCACGGTTTTTCCACAGCCGCTTCCGCCCACAATGGCCACCAATTCACCGCGGCGAATTTTTAAATTCACGCCCGACAAAACTGGATGTGTGCCGAATGATTTGTGTAGATCTTCCACAACAATTTCAAAGTGATCGCCGGAATTGGGTGTAGAAATTGTCATTGGTTGCTGAGCTGAAAAACTAACAGAATTTTAAATTGCAAGCAGTTGCAACAAATGTTTCACGGCTTTGGGCACGCTTGTGGCGGCGCTATCAATCGTGGCTTGTGGCGCAGTCGGCGGCTCATACGGACTTCCAATTCCAGAAAGATTTGGAAGCAATCCGGCGCGAGCCTTGCGGTATAGACCCTTCGCATCTCGCTTCTCACATTCTTGCAGCGAGGTGCTGACATGCACTTCAACAAATCGATCAGCGCCAATCAGTTCGCGTGCCATCTCACGCTCTGCATGAAACGGCGAAATGAAACTAGTCAGCACAATCAGTCCCGCGTCGCTCATCAGTTTGGCAACTTCCGCGACGCGGCGAATATTTTCCACGCGATCGGCGTCGGTAAAGCCAAGATCTTTATTCAAGCCTTGGCGAATGTTGTCGCCGTCCAAAATAAATGTGTGTTTGCCCCGCTCGTGCAGCGCGATTTCCAGAGCGTTGGCAATAGTGCTTTTTCCGCTGCCAGAAAGACCGGTGAACCAAACCACTTTTCCCGCGTGGCCGTTCATGCGCTCGTGGTCTTGGCGAGTAATGGTCAGCGCCTGCTTATGCACATTCTGCCCGCGGCGCAAACAGTGGCGAATCATTCCCACCGCGACTGTCGCGTGTGTGAATCGATCGATCAAAATAAAACTGCCAAGTTCGCGCGAGCGTTCGTAGTTATCAAACGCAATGGGCTTGCTGGTG
>CAIUGT010000104.1 GCA_903898755.1 uncultured bacterium
CCGTGGACTTGCGCGGACCAGTGGCCATTGCGGCGGCCAAACTGGCGTCAAACTGAATAGATTGACCAGGGCCAATGACCCTCCCTGCGAGATCGGTGGTTGAAGTGCACGTACATGTTGGTTGAAGAGCAACAATGGTCAGCGGCGTGCTTGTAGGGTTCTTCAGTGTAAATATGCCGGTCTTTGCTTCCCCGGGCGCAATGAAACCAAAATCCAGAGCAGGTGGATCAATGGACAGCGGAGGAGGTCCAATAATGACTGGCCCAGTTCGGGCCACAGTCTCAGGGGGTGGATCAAATTCAGCTGCGCAAATTGCAGGTTGAAGTGCTGCTGTGAAAGCAGCAATCACTATGAAATTACGCCAAAAAACCCTTGAATTCATTGTAAATACACTCATGTTTCTTGCTCGATCATACGAAATGTACTCCACAAGGGCCGCACCAAATGTGTTCGGCTTCCAATCTGTGAACCCTCTAAAAAATTTACCTTTTTCTGTTTTTTTTCACTTCTGGATTTGCATCATCACAAATTGGGGTTAGTTTAAATTATCTAAGAGGTTTGGAAACGGATCTCAAAGATAAACTGACGAAGGTGCTGGAAACCCAGTATTTTCGTGTGTTTCGGCTGCGAAAGCAGCCACTTAATTTGCCCTTTTCCCTCCCTCCGCCCCCGGATCTAGTATCCGGGGGTATTTTTTTGTCGATTTAGTTTTCTGCGCTTCAAATTGCGTTATTTGTTCGGTTTGCTTGCCAATCGACCTGCCTTTGGGACACTTGTCGCTAAACTCGCCTTTCTTTTCTACTCAATTCGCCATACGACTGGCCAGACTGGATACACCCATGAAGAGCACAGAATTACGCCCCGGTATTGCAATTAAAATGGACGGCCGCCTGTACCTGATCATGCATTACGCGCATGTCACCCCCGGCAACTTGCGCGCCTTTGTTCAAGTAAAAATGCGCGACCTGAAAGCGGGTTCAATTATTGACAAGCGCCTTCGCAGCGGTGAGGAAGTTGAGCAAGTGGAGCTGGATCGTCGACCGATGGAATATCTTTACAAAGACGGACCGAAGTTTGTGTTCATGGACAATGAAAATTTTGAGCAAGCGGAAATGACGCAAGAATTTGTCGGCGACTTGCCGCTGTACATGCTTCCCAACACCAATGTGGTTGTGAATTGGTGCGATGGCAATCCGATCGCCATTGAATTGCCAAACATGGTTGAACTGGTCGTGAAGGACACCGCCCCTGGCATCAAGGGTGCAACCGCAACAAATCAGTTGAAGGAAGCTGAAATGGAAACTGGTTTGAAGACGCGCGTTCCGCCGTTCATTGGCATTGGCGAGAAGCTGCGCATTTCAACTGAAGATGGCTCGTATCAAAGCCGCGCCTAAGTTGGGCGTGGATATTGGATGCGTTGTGCAATGCTTGGTTTAAATTTCAAGCAGCATTAAACTCACGTCGCCTGAATCGACTTCGCCGCTGTGATCAAGATCGGCTGGACAATTGCTCGCCACATCACAGCGCCCAAATTCGAGCAACATCAAACTTAAATCCGCGCTGTCAATAATTCCGCTGCCATCCAAATCCGCTGGATTTCCGCAGGGATTTGTGGCGGTGATATTGAACGACGTGGGCTTGTTCAAAGGAGCGTGCGTAATGATGAACTTGGTCTCGGCCTCCACAAACCAGGAAAGTTGCGAACCACAAGGGATTGCAGGAAGCGACGCGCGATATTTGTTGCTGCCAATGCTCGTCATGACCGCGCTCTGAATTGTGCCGCCATCCAATTTCCACTTCAAACGAACGCCGTTGGTGATCAGAGTGCTGACCACAGGAATAGTTTGCACTTCAACCGTGGAAGCCGTGTTGTCCGCAACCAAACTGCCCGGCGCAAGCGTGATTGTGATTGGACTTGAGGCCAACAATTTTTCCATCATGGCCATGGCGGCGGCGTGATTTTCTTTTGCATTGGGAACAATTTCACTTGTCGGCATAACAAATCCGTAGGTTCCTGTGTCACGCACTTCAATGGTGCCAGCCATCATTCCTTGTGTGCCGTAGGTCCAATCATCAATACAACCGCCGGTCAAACCGTACGTGCTGCCGCTTGGACCAGCCGTGTAATTTTTTCCGTTTATGGATGCGATGGCGGTTTGCATTGGATATCCAACCGCCGCCAAAGCAGTTTGATCTGGTGACAATGTGGTGGTGTAGGACCAAGGCCACAGCCATAATTGGCTGTAACTGTGAAAATCAATGTGGCCAACCAAGTTGGTGTGCGCGGCGATAAAGTCGCGCATACCCACGCTTTCAGGTTCGCTGAACGCGGCAGTGCCACGATAGGTGTCGCTGCTCGTTGTACCGCTTGAGCCAGAACCGCCCCAACCAACGCTCCAATTGCGATTCAAGTCAACGCCGTATGTGGTGCCGCTAATCAGACGGCGATTCTTGCGCCATAGGCGGTTGCCGCCAGTGGCCCAGGTGTATTCATAGCCATCTGGATTTTGCACGGGGAAAATGTAGACCTCAGCGGAATTTAAAACCGCCGCAATCCGCGCGTCACTTGTGTTGTTTTCCACAAATTGATCCGCAATCCACATGGTGGTCATGGTGCTGGCCCACTCGCGAGCGTGCATCGTTCCAGTGAAAATGAAGGCTGGCAACACCGTGCCGGCGGGGTAACGGGAAATACGAATGCCTCGAATAACACGGCCTTGAATGGATGTTCCCGCGTTCACAATGCTGACCAGATTTGGATACGCCGCCACCATTTCATCAAGGCGCGCGTTCACAGCGGTGAGATTTTTAAAATCAGAAAACCAAGAAAGACTTTCCATTGGTTGCGCCAAGCGTGTTTGCTCGGCGTCGATTCTGTTTTGTAAATCCGCAATCGTGACTCGGTATGGAATGCCAGCGCGGTCCAATGTGCCAAGATCCGCTTGCGACATGCGGAAGTCAGCGTCACCGCCAACGCCAACATGGTGGCTCCACATGTCGTCGCTGAGTTGATTGACCAACATTAAATCTTGCGCGCTGCGAATGCTGACTCGCACCACAACATCGCCGTCAAAGCGGACCGTGTCTGTGGGCACGACCGCGGGTGCTGAAACAGTTGGCACATTGTCAACGACCACATTGGAGGTGGATGCCGACTTGGTGGTTTGCGGCTTGGCAGAAGGAGGCGCAATAGCAAGCAAAACAACCACCGAAATAAAACTGATATTCATGTCAGGAATTTAGTTGAAACTAAGGCGAACGCCAATAAATGATCGAAGATTTGAACAAATTTCGTGATTGAGATTGACCTTTATGAAGTTCTGGCGCACAGTACACACGTGGCATCATTTCTAAACACAATTCTGAGCGCAACACAGTATGCGCAGTATTTTTTATTGGACGGTCACCGCGTCTGCAACTTATTTAGCGCCTGTGCAGGAGCATCTGACAAAGTATTTTCCAAGCGTAAACGCATGTTTACAAGCCTGTTGCGCGCACTGGGCGTGATCGTGTTGGCGATGCAAATAAATTGCACGGGCTCACTGCAGTTGGCAAAGCCGTGGGCCGCGCCAATGCAATATACAACGGGGCTTGCCGACACGCCATTTCCGCCGCGCGACTTCGCCATGTTTGACGCGGTCAATGGGCGCGTGCTGATGTGGAGCGACGTGATTGATCTCACCGCGTGGGCCGATGTGATTGTGATTTCACATGAGCAATCTTGCCTCGGTGGAGTGTGGATGCAAGACGCGTTGACTGAAGATGTTTTGGCGGCGTTTCCACCGAGTTCGTTTTTTGAATCCACTGGCGACGTGGCTACGGTTGTGACTGAGTTGAACAATTCACCCAAAGACAGTCGCCGCGTGCTGATCCATTACACGGGAGTTGAACCCTTGCACGATGTTGCAACCGCAATTCGCAAGGCGCACCCCACCGACAACGTGTTCACAATTGCACTGGTGTCCAGTTCGGTGCGCTTTTTGCGCAATGAAGATGTGCGCAAAGCGGATGTGGTGGCATACACCGCGCCCACGCGCGTGGTTCCACCAAGTGATTTACAAAGCGATCAACCGCGATCCCCGCAAGATTTAGAAATTAGAAAATAAAAAATGCGCGCCGTGACCGGCGCGCATGCGAAATAAATTTTTCGTTTCTCCGCCAACTTTTTATTTAGAGCAGATCTGTTGCAACTCAGCTTGCGTCTTGATGATGCGAAAAAGTTTCTCAATCTTCATCATGGCCATAAGCGCCTGCAATTCCTTGTTCAAACCAAAGAGCAACGGCGTTGCGCCAACTGCCGCCGCTTGATTACGGCACGCAATGCACATGCCCAAACCCATGCTGGCCATGAAGCTCACGGTGGAAAGATCAAGCACAAGAAACTTCACGGTCTTTCCATATTGCTTGAAGTACGGCGAAAATTCCTCGGTAATGATGGGGCTTTCACGCTGACCAATGTTGGGACCAATTGGTCGGATCATGAGGACCTTTCCATCCCAATTTAAATTGACAAGTGGCGTGGTTTTTTGCGCTGGCAAATTGATTGGTTCTGTGCTCACGTGGTAATTCCTTGAAATGGAAGATACCAAGTTCAGCGGCGCTTCTTCAAGCGATTCAGCGCCGTGCTGGGCGACACGAAATCTTGCAATTTTCCGCGCAATGGTTGCAGATTTGTGATTTCAACTACGGCCACCGCACCTTTGGCAAAGTCAATCGAGTGCTCGCTGGCGCCCATGAGGCGCGAAATAAGTTCCGAAAGCACTGGCTCATGGCCCACAAGCGCCAGGCATTTTTCATTGTGATTTTTGCACACCAATTGCAGAAGCATTTCCACCGCGGCAAAACCGCCTTCCGTTTGAAGCGCTTCACAGCGCTTGGCTGCGGGCCATTTGGATTGCGATTGAAGAATGTCGGCGGTATCCCAAGCCCGCGTCCAACCACTGGCCAACACAAGCGACGGCGCCTCTAACCAACGCGGAAGTCGGCGAGCAAACTTCACAAATTCACGGCGACCGTTGGCGCTGAGCGGTCGCAGAGTGTCGTTTGGAATTTTTTTGAGATCACGTTCCTTGGCTTTGGCGTGGCGCACAACAATCAGTTTCATGCCAAGCATGGTACTTCAACGGGCACTACCTTTGCCACAATGGGAACGCTTTCAATCATCAACGCGCGTGTGATCACCATGAATGCGCGCACGCACGGCGACAACACTGTCGCGCAAACCGGCGCGCGTCACGGCGCCGCCATGAGCGATCTTGGCGTGATTGAGAATGGCCATGTTTGCATGCGCGACGGCGTTATCACTTCGGTTGGCGCTGGCCGCCCCACTGCGCTTGTTGGTGAAGTCATTGACGCCGGCGGCCGCGTGTGCATGCCCGCGCTGATTGATTGCCACACGCACTTGTGTTTTGCGGGCAATCGCTGGAGTGAATGGGAGCAACTGCGCGCGGGTGAAAGTTATGAATCTATTTTGGCGGCGGGCGGCGGAATTATGTCCACGGTTCGCGCAACCAGGCAAGCCACCATGGATGTGTTGACGCAGGAACTTGGCGAGCGATTGCGCGCGTTGGCACATTTGGGCGTGGGAAGCGTTGAAGTGAAAAGCGGCTACGGACTTGATTGGCAAAGCGAAATAAAAATGCTCAACGCCATTGGCGAAGCCGCAAAAATTACTCCGCAACTTGTGGTGGCAACTTGTTTAGGCGGCCACGCAATTCCAGCGGACAACGCGGCGTGGCCAGAACAATTCGCCGCGCATATCGAGGAGTTGGCGCGGCAATTTCCAGGCGTGGCGGTGGACGCATTTTGTGAACGTAGCGCGCTAAGCGTGCAGCAATGCCGCGAGATTTTTGCGCAGGCGAAAAAATACAACGTGCCGCGGCGCTTGCACACCGATCAGTTCAATTCAATCGGCGGCGTTGCCATGGCTATTGAATGCGGCGCGACTACCGTTGATCATTTGGATGCAGCCGATGAGAACTCCATCACGGCGCTGGCACAATCAAAAACAATCGCGGTGCTGTTGCCATGCTCCGTGTACTCGCTTGGCGGCTCATACGCGCGCGGCCGATCCATGATTGATCAAGGCGCGGCCGTGGCGGTTGCTAGTAATTCAAATCCTGGAAGCGCCCCCACCATTGACATGCGATTTGCAATGCACTTGGCGGTGCGTCACTGCGGTTTAACGACCAGCGAGGCGTTGACGGCCGCGACATGGAACGCCGCGTGCGCGCTTGGCATTGAAACAAAAGTTGGAAGCCTGCACGTGGGCAAGCGCGCCGACGCCATTGTTCTAGAAGAGCGCGATGAACGAGCATTGACCCATGGTTTCGCCGGTCCGCCGCCGCGCCATGTTGTGTTGGCGGGCAACCTGATCAGCTATCGTCATTAGGGTGTTGCGATTTGGGTTGTACGCCATGCAATTAATTTGCTTTGATGGCGAGTTGGCAGCGACATCACCACCCGCACAACCCCCATTTCTGCCCCACAAACAGGCCTTTGGCAAAAATCTTCAAAATCTTTTGTATTGCGTGACTGTGACCACCTGTTTTTTACGTTTACATCAATGGATAGCGAGTTGAAGCGTTGGGAAGCGCGACAACAACCAATCTTGATGTGCTGGAAAGCCATGTCGGACCGCAGCGGGAACCTGCACCAGACAAGCCAACCAGATTTGGGACGATATGTTTGAACGCGGTCGGGAACACTGCCTCAAACAAGTCAACTCAATTACGAGTCGCCCTTAAACAGGCGACTCGTTTTTTTTTGCATATTGGTTTTTATGCGCGCTTGAATGGCGCACTTGAATCACGCCCGCAATAACAACCGTTCTAGCTGGCCGCGTTGCCAAATTGCGCGCGCCTGACAAACACAGAATTGCAAATCACTCGTTGCAAAGTCATTGCCAATCTGGGGCACTTTTTATTTCTGGGCGTGTCTTGCCGCCGCCCACGCAAAATACTTTTTGTAAATATGCCGTTTGCAATTCTTAAAGGCACATGATCAAGCTATTTCTTAAATCTTTCATATTGCGTGACTGAGACCACCTGTTATTTACGTTTACATCTATGGAAGAAGTGTTTTCAAACACGCGCCCAAACTCGTTTTGTTCTTAGAGAGCAACTCGTGGTGTTACAAAGTTGGCAGGCTTTTCTGCTGTTTGGATTGACCGCCATCTTGCACAGAACAGGCAAGATTCAATGGCGAGTCAATGTCGAGTCGTTACGACTCAGGAGTTTCATATGGTCACAACATCGTTTCAGAACATTTCCACCACAAACAACATTACATCAACACGCAATTGCATAACACGCAGCATTTCGTTGGCCGCAGCGTCCCTTGCATTGATGTTGGCCAGCAACACCTTCGCTGCCATCACTCAGCCGCAGCGGATTACCAAAACCGCGCTTATAGGCACAAACGGAACGTTCAGTAACGCTCATTACTACTATTCAAATTATTTGAGTGTGCAAGCCTCGGCCGTTGGCGATGTCCAAACTGAATTCTTTTCATATAAGTCGAACTTTCAAAATGTCTCGGCATCGGTCATCGCTGGAGATGCAACGCTCAATTTCTCCGAGCCAGCGTATGTCCCTGCGGATGGTCTATATGAATCGCCCTACACACTGACATTTGGCGGCTCGAATTTAAATTCAAGTTGGCAATTTGCCTACCAAGGCGGCGCTGTGTCGGGAGCTACTCCTGGAGATGATTCTTTCATTTCACAAACGCAAGTAGTGCGCAATGGTCAATTGCACGCGGCGCTCGTATTTAACGGCGGCGGAAGTGGTGGCGTTTCAGAAGGCGGCACCTTTAACAGCACTGTTCGCATGGCTGGCTTGTGGAGCGCAAGTGGCACGGGCAACGCGGGTAGCGTGGAATACTCCTACAACAGCGCGTATTACAGCATTGAGAATAATTTCACATATGACGGCGAGTTCACCACGTTCACGGTTGGCACAAATAATTATGCGACCACTCTTGACGGAGAAGGTAACAACCCAACCATTCAAATGTTGTTGATTGGCGATGTTGTGGTACCCGCTCCAGGCGCGGCGGCTTTGATTGGTTTGGCTGGACTTGTGGTTGGGCGCCGTAGACGGAACTAATTCACAATTGCACTTTCAATTCTTCACTTCACTTGAAATAAAAATCGCTTACATCGCCGTGTAAAACGCACGCGGCGGTGAAATTCCTAGCCCCTGAGTTGCAAAACTCGGGGGCTTTTTATTGTCTTGGCTCGCTTGGAAGTGCGTGGGCGCTAGTATCTTGCGCTTCATGGTCGCATCTTCTCCACGAGATATTTCCGACGCGCGCGCCGCCGCTCAATGTGTTGTTGAAACACATCGACGACTTGCGCAATGGTTGCGCGTTGGCTTGACGCTGGCGGAGGTGGATTCGTTTTGCGTTGAAGTGTTCAAGGAGTTGAAATGCGAAAGCGCTTTCAAGGGCTACAAAGTGCGCGGGCACCCGCCGTTTAAAAGCCACACGTGCCTGAGTTTGAATGACATGGTGGTTCACGGCGAGCACGATTCCGTTGTGGAACCGCTGAAAGAAGGCGATTTGTTGGCGCTGGATATTGGCGTGAAGCACCGCGGATTTATTGGCGACGCAGCGTGGACTTACTCCATTGGCTCCGCCACCGAAATGGGTTTGCGATTGCAGAAGTGTGGCCGCGAAAGTTTGCGCCGCGGTATCGCCGCCATTCGACCGGGCCGCCCGTTGATTGAATGGGCCAAGGCTGTGCAGGGATATGTGGAAAAAGAAAGTGGATTTTATTTGGTGCGCGGATTGGGCGGCCACGGCATTGGTCGATCGCTGCATGAATCGCCTTACATTTCTAACACCGCTCCAACATATCCAGGCGAGTGGAATGAAGCGTGGAAAACTTTCGAGCCCGGAATGTTGCTGGCGGTTGAGCCCATGATTTCTTTGGGCACCAATGAAGTTCGCTCCAACGGAAGCGCGTGGCCAATTTATACCGCTGACGGAAGTTTAAGCGTGCACTATGAGGCCGATGTCATGGTGACCGCGAATGGTTGCGAAGATTTGACCGCGGGCATGAGCGACTTGCCCGATGTGGTGGGATGTAAAAATTGAATCAGGCCAACCAAACAAGCAAGCCGCATGTGGCGCTGTTCGAGGCGGTTCACCCTGTTGCGGCGAGTATTTTGCAAGAGCATGGATTCAGGGTGGATTCGCTCAAACACAGTCCTTCGGCGCAGGAATTAGTGGAGCTTGCCAAATCATCCACGCTCATTGGCGTGCGCAGTAAAACAAAAATCACCGCGCAATTGCTGCGCGATTCGCCCGCGTTGGCGGCCATTGGATGTTTCTGCATTGGCACAGACCAAGTGGATGCCTCCGCGGCGGCGCTCGGAATTCCAATTTTCAACGCGCCATTTTCAAACACTCGCAGCGTTGCTGAAATGACATTGGCGGAAATTATTTGTCTTTCGCGCGCGCTGTTTCAGAAAAGTTCGCAATTGCATGTGGGGCGCTGGGACAAAAGTTCCAAAAATTCGCGCGAGGTGCGCGGACGCACGCTTGGAATTATTGGATACGGACATATTGGAAGCCAGCTCAGCGTGCTTGCGGAATCATTGGGAATGCGCGTGGTGTTCTTTGATACCGCGCGCAAGTTGGCGCTAGGCAACGCGCACTCCCTTGCGAACATGGACGCGGTGCTAGCCGCTTCGGATTTTGTTTCGCTGCATGTGCCCGACATGGCCACCACGCGTAATTTAATTGGCGCGGCGCAATTGCAAAACATGAAACCCGGGGCCATGTTGGTGAACAACAGCCGCGGCAAAGTGGTTGACCTTGTGGCGCTGGCGGCATCCTTGAAAAGTGGCCATGTTGGCGGCGCCGCGGTTGATGTTTTTCCAGAGGAACCCGCAGAAAATGGCGATGGGTTTTCCACGCCGCTAGCGGGATTGGCAAATGTCATTCTTACGCCACACATTGGCGGCAGCACCGAGGAAGCGCAAGAGGCCATTGCGATTGATGTGGCTGAAAAACTTGCGCGCTTCTGGACGCAGGGCTGCACCGCGACCAGTGTGAATTTTCCTGCGGTTGATCTTCCAAATGTGCGCAGCGGTCAAGTTCGCATTTTGCATGTGCATCAAAACGTGCCTGGCGTGTTGAGTAAAATGCACACGTTGCTTGCCAATGCTGGCGTGAACATTAACGCGGAACATTTGCAAAGCGATCAAAACACGTCCTATGTGATTTTGGATGTGGACGCATTTCAAGACGCCAACATTATGAACGCGTTGCGGACACTTCCAGAGACAATTCGCATGCGCGTGGCGGGCTAACCATGCGCGTAGCGGATTAAATATTCCGCGGCGCATGTTGTGTGCAACTGACTTCAACAGACCCGCGACTTCTTTGCGCTCTATTTCAACCCCACCATTCCAAGCTCCGCGAGCGCGCAACATCGCACTATCATTGCCGCATGCTTTCAACCCTTGCCACTCAACTCGTTGGCCAACTTATTTCCGCAAACATTTGTCTCAGCACGCTGGCATTTGTCGCGCCACCGGAGCAAGCACAAGCGCCCACCATGGCGCCAGTTGTGGAAACCGTGCAAGGCGAGCAATTCACGGATGAAAACCGCTGGCTGGAGTCGCTTGAAAATGATTCCCCCGCGGTGCGTGACTGGACCACATTACAACTTGATCGCACGCGCGCAGCGCTGGACGCGCTGCCCTGCCGCGCCGCAATCGCCGCGCAACTGGAGCCGCTGATGAAATTGCCTGGCATGGGAACGCCAGTGATGGCTGGTTCGAATATTTTCTTTGGCGAGCGCAGTGGCGATCAAAATCAAAGCGTGCTGATGACGCGCGCCTCTGCAACTGCAACGCCGCGTGTGCTACTTGACCCAAATAAGATGAACGAAAAAGGTTTGTTGTCGCTTGATTGGTGGCGTCCAACTCAAGATGGAAAATTGCTGGCCTATGGCAGCAGCATGTCTGGTAGCGAGATGAGCGAGTTGCGCGTGATTGATGTGGCCACTGGCGCGGCGTTGCCTGATGTGATCACTGGCAAAGTCAGTTTTGAATCCTGGACCCCCAAGGGCGATGGCATTCTGTATTCGTCGTTGCGCGACGCGAAAGATCCCTACAGCCGCGAAGTTCGATTTCATACATTGGGTCAACCTGTTGAAAGCGACGCGATTTTGCTGAAGCAGACCACGCCAAGTGATGTGCCATTTGGTGGTCTCAGCCGCGACGGCAAGTGGTTGATGCTGGGATACAGCCATGGTTGGCAAGCCAACGATTTGTCCGTTGCGAATTTTCAAAACTGGATGCAAAGCGGCAAAAAAGACCTAAAAATTGTCCCCGTGGCAGTTGGCCTTGCGGCTAAATTTTCGCCCGTGGAAGTGCGCGGCGACATTATGTTCATGCAAACCACGCTCAACGCATCCAACGCAACATTGATGGCGGTGAACTTAAACCACACGGAGCAAGCCAATTGGAAAGTCATCATTCCAGAGCGCAAGGATGAAGTTCTTGAGGGCGTCAGTTTTTCACTGGACGAAATGATTGGCAGTTACACCAAGCATGTGTGCTCACGGCTTGAGCGATTTGATTTCACTGGCAAGTCGCTGGGTGAAATCCCGCTGCCTGGTTTGGGTAGTGCCAGCATTAGCACAGATGAGGAACACTCCGACGCGTACCTGAGCTACACCAGCTACGACGAGCCGCGGACGATTTACCGAATTGAAAATCTTTCGCAGCCAAAACTTTCCACATGGTGGAAGCCCAACATTCCTGTTGATCTTTCCAAGTTCATGGTGGAGCGCGTGCGCGTAGCCAGCAAGGATGGAACCATGGTTCCGCTGTTCATGGTGCGCAAGAAAAATCTTTTACCCAATGGCGCCTGCCCCACGCTTTTGTACGGATATGGCGGGTTTAACGTCAGTTTGGAACCAGGCTTTAACCCCACCATTATTCCGTGGATTGAAGCGGGCGGCATTTACGCGGTTGCCAATTTACGCGGCGGTGGCGAGTACGGAGAGAGTTGGCACGAAGCCGGCATGCTTGGCAACAAGCAAAATGTTTTTGACGACTTCTACGCTTGCGCCGAGTGGTTGATCGCGAATAAGTGGACCAACAGTTCGCACTTGGCAATTCAAGGCGGCAGCAACGGTGGATTGCTCACTGGCGTTGCCATTACGCAACGACCCGAATTGTTCGCCGCGGCCGTGAGTCAAGTTCCCTTGCTTGACATGTTGCGCTATCAACAATTCTTGCTGGCCAAATATTGGGTGCCGGAATATGGCTCAAGCGAGGACGCCAAACAATTCGCGTGGTTGCGCGCGTACTCGCCGTACCACAATGTGAAGGCCAACACCAAGTATCCCGCGGTCATGTTCACCGCCGGTGAAAATGACAGCCGTGTGCATCCGCTTCATGCGCGCAAGATGTCGGCGCGAATGCAAGCCATGACAGCCAATCAAAAAGATGCCAAACCAATTTATCTGTGGGTGGACCGCGAAGCGGGACACGGACAAGGAAAACCCTTAGCCAGCCGTATACGTGAAAGCGTGGATATTTGGTCGTTTTTGATGTCTCAAACAGGTCTTTGCAATCAAGTTTCAACTGGCACTTCAGCGGCGATGGCGCCAGCAGGAACCAGTAAAAATTAATTGCGGGCGACGGCGTTAGCCAACAACTTGTAGCCGCGCAAATTCAAGCACCAGCGATTTCACGCCCACTTTTTGAAATTTCACGCGCACCATGGTGCTGCTGCCACGCGGCGACAGTGTTTCGATCACGCCCAAACCAAAAAGCGGATGCTGCACGCGCATGCCGGCCTTCATGCCGCTTCCACCAGGCGGCGCGTCAACGCCATCATCGGTGGATTCACCTTGATCGGCGTCCATTTCATTTTCATCCCAGCGTGGACCGCGCGTGCGGTCGTCGCGCTCCACCCCGTCTGGCAACTCACGAATGAAACAACTTTCAATACTTGACATGGGCGTGCCGCGTTGTGTGCGAACCGCCGCCGCGGTGATCAATAATTTTTTCTCCGCGCGCGTCATGCCCACAAACAACAGGCGGCGCTCCTCCTCCATTTGCTCAACGCTTTCAAAACTGCGCACATGCGGCAAACTTCCCTGCTCCACCCCAATGATGCAAACAAAGGGAAATTCAAGACCTTTTGAAGCATGTAGCGTCATTAGCGTCACGGCGCCAAGCTCTGGATCAAACGCGTCGGAGTCCGCCACCAACGACACTTGCTCAAGGTACGCGCGCAACGCGTCAAGCAATGTGTTCATGGGCGCCACGGCTTCATCCATGTCGCCGCCACTTTCACGCTTGAGTCTGTCCACCACAAAATCCGCGGACGCGCTGACAACCTGCGCCAGATTTTCCGTGCGCGACTCGTCCGCCTCCGTGTCGGTTCGGTCGGCCAACAAATAGTAGGACTCCAAACCGCTCTCCTTGAGAATGCGCGCTGTGAAATCGCCAAGCTCATCTGGCAATCCATTTTCTGCGGCGTGACGCCATGACGCAATCCGCGTGGCCAACTCCATGGCGCTGCCCGCGGCGCGCTTGGTGGCGCCCGAACTTTCCGCGTGACGCAAACCCTCGAGCAGCGTGACGCCATTTTTGGCAGCCCACAATTCAATCTTGTCGAAACTGGTCGATCCCAAACCGCGCGTGGGCGTGTTGGCAATTCGACCCAGCGCCAAGTCGTCGCTGGGATTGGCCGCAAGACGCAAATATGCCAGTAAATCCTTCACTTCTCGCCGGTCGTAGAACGCGGTTCCACGCACCACTTGATACGGAATGGAGCGCCGTCGAAGCGCCTCTTCCATCACTCGGCTCAACGCGTTCATGCGATACAAAACAGCCATGCCGCGCCAAGTGATTCCTTGATCGGTGGCTTGCGCAATACGGTCCGCAACTAAGGCGGCCTCCGCATGTTCATCGGCGCAGCGGACATATTTTGGCGCCTCGCCATCGCCCTTCATGGACTTCAATTCCTTGTGCCTGCGCTGACGATTTCTAGAAATCAAACTGGCGGCCGCGTCGACAATAGGTTTGGTGGAGCGAAAATTTTCTCCAAGCGGAATGACTTTCGCGCCAGGAAAATGTTCTTCAAAGTTGAGAATATTTCCAATGTCCGCGCCGCGCCAACCGTAAATGCTTTGATCGGGATCACCCACTACGCATAAGTTGCGGTGCGCCTTGGCAATCTCAAGCACGATAGAAAATTGCGCGAAGTTGGTGTCTTGATATTCATCCACCGAGACATATTGAAAGCGGCGCTGAAGCGTCTCGCGAACGGATTGATTGCTTTGCAATAAAATGGCTAATTTGCCCAATAAATCATCAAAATCAAGACTGGCGTTGCGCGCCATAACTTTTTGATACGCGTCAAAAATGCGCGCCACCACTTTGCTGCGCCAATCAGTCGCGGAAGAAATGGCCTGACTTGGCGTGATCAATTTATTTTTTAAATTTGAAATCTCGCTCAGCACGCTCGCCGGCGTGAAGCGGCTGTCACTTTCGCCAGCATGTTTTATAGCGGCCTTGCACGCGGCACGTTGATCATCAACATCAAGCACATTAAAATTGGGATCAAGATTTGCCTCCACCGCGAAGCGACGCAACACGCGCACGCCAAAGGAGTGGAATGTTCCAGCGAAAACTCTTCCTTGATCTGGACGATCTTGCGGCAGCAGCAACTCCACTCGTCTGCGCATTTCACCAGCGGCTTTGTTTGTGAATGTCAAAGACAAAATGCTCCACGGCGGAATTCCTTGCGACACCAAATGCGCGATGCGATGCACAATGACGCGAGTTTTTCCAGAACCAGGACCGGCCAACACAAGCAAAGGTCCATGGGTATGCAAAACAGCTTGGCGCTGTGGTTGAGTTAAGCCTTCGAGCAATTCATTTTGAAGCACTTCAAGAGTCTAGTGAGAAAAAAATTCATGTTTTACAATCAAAATGGATTTAAAACACCATTTGTTGTGTTCAACATGCCCGACGACAAGATTTGCACACAAAATATGGTGGGAATTAAAATAATTAACCGATACGCAAAGTGCTCTTGAATCTAGGCTTGCATATTTAATTTACGAAATCACAATATTGTGTGTCTGTCCTACTTGCGCACCCAACAGATAGGGGTAAGATTCTGATGAATCGTGGTTTTTGGGGTCATTTTCAGGGCCACGAATCAAAAAAATGTGTTTTTTGAGTTGATTTTAAAATTAATTTTACTGGTTTGAAACTGAATCTCATTTTACTTTAAAGAAATAAGACAAGTCCCTCATAAATTGAATCTGAAACAACACACTTCCGTTGCTGCTCACAATTTGAATGTCTAACACTCTCTCGTTTCGATCAATATTTTCGCCACCTCGTTTAAGGATTGCACAATGAAGATCACGCCACGATTCACCCGTCCAGGACAAGACGTCTTCAGCACCGTTGAGTGGAGCACTCGAACCAGTCGCATCAGTAATAGCGACGGCTCGACCGTGTTTGAAATGCTTGACGCTGAAATCCCGGCATCGTGGAGCCAGCTTGCAACGGACATTGTGGTGAGCAAATATTTCCGCAAGGCGGGCGTGCCGCAAGTGGATGCGACTGGCAAGAACAAAGTGGACGCCTCTGGCAAAACCATTCTTGGTCCAGAGCGTTCAGTGAAACAAGTCGTGCATCGTTTGGCTGGTTGCTGGAAACACTGGGGCGAAAAATTTGGCTACTTCGCCACCGCGCAAGATGCGCAAGCGTTCTACAACGAAATTTCTTGGATGTTGCTGAATCAAGTCGCAGCGCCAAACAGTCCGCAGTGGTTCAACACGGGTTTGCAGTGGGCATACGGTATTAACGGCCCTGCGCAAGGACATTGGATTGCAGAGCACTCAACTGGCGAAGTGTCGCTAGCCCCAGATGCCTACAGCCACCCGCAGCCACATGCGTGCTTTATTCAAAGCGTGCGCGACGACCTTGTGGGTGAAGGCGGCATTATGGATTTGTGGACGCGCGAGGCACGCCTGTTTAAATATGGCTCCGGCACTGGAACCAATTTCAGCCAACTTCGCGGCGACAATGAGCCGCTTTCTGGTGGCGGAAAAAGTTCCGGCTTGATGAGTTTCCTGAAAATTGGCGATCGCGCCGCCGGCGCAATTAAGAGTGGTGGAACAACACGTCGCGCCGCCAAAATGGTGTGCTTGGACGTGGATCATCCGGACATTGAGGCCTTTGTGAATTGGAAAGTGCGCGAAGAACTGAAAGTGGCCGCGTTGGTTGAAGGCGCCAAAAAGTTCACGCCAGAACAAGCGGAGATTGCCAAACGCCTGAAGCTGAAATTGGATTTCGATTTCAACGGCGAGAGCTATCAAACAGTCAGCGGACAAAATTCCAACAACTCAATCCGTCTGTCGGACGAGTTCATGCAAGCCGTCGACACCGACGCGCAATGGAATTTAATTCAGCGCACAGATGGAAAAATCTCAAAGACGCTTCCAGCGCGCGACCTGTGGCAACAAATTAATTTCGCGGCCTGGCAATGCGCCGATCCCGGATTGCAATATGACAGCACCATCAACGCGTGGCACACATGCCCTGCCGGTGGCCGCATCAACGCGAGCAATCCATGCAGCGAATACATGTTCTTGGACAACACCGCGTGCAACTTGGCCAGCATTAACTTGCTGAAATTTTACAACGCGCAAACCCGCTCCTTTGATCTTGAGGGCTATGAGCACGCGATTGGTTTGTGGACCTCGGTGCTTGAAATTAGCGTCATGATGGCCGCGTTCCCATCCAGGGAAATCGCCGAGCTCAGTTGGAAATACCGCACGCTTGGTTTGGGCTACGCCAACTTGGGCGCCATGCTCATGCAAGCCGGCATTCCATACGACAGCGACGAAGGTCGCGCGGTATGCGCGGCGTTGTCCGCCATTCTCACCGGTCGCAGTTACGCCGCCAGCGCGCTGCTTGCGGCGGAGCACGGCGCGTTTGACGGCTACGGAGAAAATCGCGAGAGCATGTTGCGCGTCATTCGCAACCACCGACGCGCAGCGTACGGCGTTGACCGCACAGCAAATGAGTGGGAAACGCTTGAAATTAGGCCTGTTTCCATTGATCACAGCTTGTTCAAAGCCGGCAAGGTTTCGCTGTCAAACGCCAACGATATTTTGGCGCGCTCATTGGCATGTTGGGACGATGCGTTGTTGTTCGGAACCAAATTTGGTTTCCGCAACGCGCAAGTCACCGTCATTGCGCCAACAGGCACCATTGGTTTGCTCATGGATTGCGACACCACCGGTGTTGAACCAGATTTTGCGTTGACCAAGTTCAAGAAACTCGCTGGCGGCGGCTACTTTAAGATTGCCAATCAAAGCTTGCGTCCCGCCATCAAGGCGTTGGGTTACAGCGATGAAATCAGCGACCGCATTATGACGCACGTCATTGGCACGCTCAGTATTGACACCGCGCTGCCAAGCGTGAAGGGTGAAATTACAAACGACACAACCACGCTGCGCGAGTATCTCAGCGCCAAGGGTTACACCGGCGACGACTTGGTCGCGCTGGAAAATCAATTGCCGATGATGTTTGAATTGGGTTTCGCATTCTCCGCTTGGAGCATGCCGCAACAAGTTCTTGAAAACATCGGCATTGACGCAGCGGCCGCAAAGAACGATCCAAAGTTCAACGGCTTACGCAAACTTGGCCTGAAGAAAAAACAAATTGAAACGTTGAACCGTTTGATTTGTGGAACACAAACCGTGGAAGGCACACCGCTTCTCAAGCCAGAGCACTTGCCTGTGTTTGATTGCGCCAACAAATGCGGCGCAACTGGAACACGTTTCATACGTCCCGATGGACACATTCACATGATGGCGGCGGCGCAACCTTTCATCTCTGGCGCAATTTCAAAAACCATCAATTTGCCCACGGAAGCCACCATTGCTGACGTCGGCGCGTCCTATCGTTTGAGTTGGGAACTTGGACTGAAAGCCAACGCCCTGTACCGCGACGGCAGCAAGTTGAGTCAACCTCTCAACACCAAGACGGATGTTGAACAAGAAGATGAGGACATGGATGGTTTGGAACTTGATTCCGCGACTTCCATCACCACAACTGTTATTCACGAGACGCTTTCATCAAGCACGCAAATCATTGACCGCGTGATTGAAGTTGCCGCCACGGAATCCATTGTTGTTCCATCCGCGGTCAACGGTGAATTTGTGGAACGCGTGGTGGAACGAGTTGTCGAGCGAATTATTGAGCGACCACTTCGTCGTCGCTTGCCAGAAACTCGCGGCAGCATTACGCACAAGTTCAATGTGGCTGGTCACGAGGGCTACCTGATTGTTGGCTTGTATGAGGATGGCCGCCCCGGCGAACTTTTCATCACCATGGCCAAAGAAGGTTCAACCATTGGCGGCTTGATGGACTCGCTTGGAACCGCGATCAGCGTGGCGCTGCAATATGGCGTGCCTGTTGAGAGTTTGGTCACCAAGTTCGCTCATCAACGATTTGAACCGATGGGCATGACCACCAACTCGGAAATTCCATTCGCCAAGAGCTTGGTGGATTACATCTTCCGTTGGATGGGCATGCAGTTCATCAATGGATATCGCGAACAGAATTCACCGCGGCGCGGAGCTGCCGCGGCTTCACATTCAGCATTGGATGTTCCAATGGCTGGATTTGGCAAACCTGTCAAGGAGGACAATGCATGGTCACAACGCATGGACGGCAACGCGAATCAACCGACGGATCGGTTTACAAGTCTGGACGGAATTGGCAATGGATCGAGCGGTTCGGCAGATCGAATTTCAAACGGACCATCGCTCAAAGACCAGGCGAAGACCGACGCTGCCGTGAGCAGATTGTCAGTCGAGGATCTTGGACGATTGACGGGCGAATCTTTGGTTGGAGTTGCGACAACCGTGAAGATCAAAGAAGAGTTCGAAGCCACATCATTCCAAACGGCATCCGCTCTTGATCAATCAAACGCCAACCTCATGGGCGACGCACCGGCATGCACCGAATGCGGAACAATCACTGTTCGAAATGGAACTTGCTATCGATGTCTCAACTGCGGCAACAGCATGGGCTGCAGCTGATTCATTTTGACAAACATCTCCCAAGTCGTTCATCTCTCCGATAGCGACTTGGGCGTATGCACGCGATGGGGGTTTGACCCCAAAGGCACTAGTCGGCATGTGGATGGACCTCCTTGCACTGGTCGGACGAGCATGGAGACCGCTCTCCCGACCCCTCGACTGCGGCTGATACCGGAAGCCGTGAGATTTGGAATGGATTCCGAATCTGTCTGAGGTGGCCTGCCTCCAAAGACTGCCCCCATCGCCCTTACGCTTGATTCAATGTTGGCGCCAACATTGGCGCGTACGGCACAATCGAAACCGCAAACGCTCGCTACAATTTATTTTCATGGCAATTCGCACCACTATTCAACCGTTTGTTTTTTGGCGCAATGCCATCTTCGCCATTCTGTGCGCTGTATTTGGTCTTTGGGGCTGGTACGACTACTCCGTTAAAATTCCCGACTTGGAAGCTGACTGCGCGGAGTTTGATCAAGCCAAAGAAGAGATCAAGAAATTAGAAACGCAATCGGCCACCGCTCCGCTGAATGATTCCCAAACGGTCCAATATGCCGCGTTTAAAAAAACGATCGATCAAATCACAGCCCGAAATGCTGGCGCGCCAACCAAGCCATCGCAATATGACCGAACCATGCAGCTGTGGCTGTACATCATTGGTTGCGGAGTGCTTGGAACCCCGTTCTTTATTTGGCCGATCATTCAAACCGCCAAAAATATTTATGTGCTTGAAGACAATGGAACGCTGATCACGCCACAAGGCACGTTCACCGCGGATCAAATTGCGGAAATTGATATGAATCGTTGGTGCGCCAAAGAAGGCGACCGACGTAGCACATGGACCGCGACCGTGGTCACAACCAGTGGCAAGCGTGTGTTGTTGGACGACCATGATTACAAGAACATGCACTTGATTATTGGCGGTATCGCGCATCGCATGATGCCCGACACGTGGACCCCCGAGGCGAAACGTGTTGGCGAAAAATCTGAAGACAAAGTGGCCGCTGCAAATGCCGCCGCTTGAATTGATCCGCAATCAACCAATATAAATCTCCATGCGCGCCACCACCGAACCAACAACAGCGATTGAGAAAAAAGATCGCTGCGACGGCTTACCGCATCGTCCGCGTGTTTTGCTGGGCAAAATGGGCTTGGATGGCCACGATCGCGGCGTGAAATTAATCGCGCGGCTTCTGCGCGACAGCGGTGTGCATGTTATTTACAGCGGCTTGTGGCAAACGCCGCGCAGCCTTGCCATTGGCGCGCGGGATGAGGACGCGGATTGCATCGCGTGCTCCATGATGAGCAACAGTCACTTGGTATTGGTGCCGCGCCTGCTTGATGAGTGCCGCAACGTTGGACGCCCCGACATGATTGTGAATGTGGGCGGAATTATTCCGCAAGAAGATGTCAAAGTTCTTTTGGCCGCGGGCGTGAACCAGATTTTTCACACGGGCGCCGGGCTTGATCCAATTGTTGACAGCGTGCGCGACTCGGTGCGTGATTATGCGCCACTGCCATCAACGCCAACGCCCCATCCAACCGCGCAACTAGGCCGCATGATTTCGTTGGCGCACGCCAAGCGTCTTGACGCGGCCACGCCTAGAAAAAAACCAAAGCGCGTGATTGGTATCACTGGAGCTCCTGGCGCCGGCAAAAGCACATTGGTTGCCGCCATGGCGCGCGAAAGTGTTTTGCGCGGCAGCAAGTTGGCGGTGATCGCCTTTGATCCAATGAGTCCCATCACCAGTGGCGCGCTGCTTGGCGACCGCTTGCGTGTGGACTTTAACGCGGTGGACGAGGGAATTTTCTACCGCTCGCTTGCCATTGTTGGCGAGGACTACGCCACGCTGAACGACATTCTTGGATTGCTTGGCGCGGCTGGTTACAACGACGTGATTGTTGAGACCGTTGGCGCTGGTCAAAATGATGTGGCCATTCGCCACCATGTGGATCGCTGCATTGTGGTTGTGGTGCCAGGCATGGGCGACTCCGTGCAAATGGATAAGGCCGGTTTGCTTGAAATTGCGGATTTGTTCGTGGCCAACAAAGCGGATCACGCGGGCGAGGCCAAGTTGGTGCGAGAGCTGCTTGATGTTGCGTCGGGTCGTCCCATTCTTGAAACCATTGCAACGCAAGGCAAGGGCATTGTGGAATTGTTGAACGCAATTTTCCCGGCGTGATATTGGCGCGGGCGCTTTGGTAGCCAACCGCACATCTTTCAAAATACAACTTTTACGCGGTGAATTGCGCATATTCCATTGCGCGCGTTCAAGGTGCTACATTCATAAACCTTATTGGAGATTTCTATGAGTGATTCAACATCGTCGCGCGTTTTGGCCCGCAACACCAACCAAGCTTTAGGCATTGGTCAATATGCGATTGATTTTCTGCGCGAGGGCAAGCCGTCGCAAGCGGTGCTTGATCGAACCACGTTGTTCCACACCGACGCGGTGTTGTGCGGAGTGAGCGCGCTTGCGCTTGGCACCAACGCGCCCGTGTTGTTGCGCAAAGAGGCGCTGAGCTACCGCGACAAAAATGGAGTGCCCGTGTTTGGCGGCGACAAGTTAGTTGCGCCAGAAAAAGCCATCGTGGCCAACTGCGCCGCGGTGCGCGAGTGGGACTCCAACGGAACCAACTTTGGATATCGACCAGAACTGAAACACACGGCCGGCGAGTTTGGTCACAATGATTTTTATCCAGTTGCAGTTGCCGCGGCGCAACTTGCCAAAGAAGGCGGCGACATGGCTTTACGCGCCATGGTGTGCATTGACGAAATCCGCGGCCGACTTGCGGAAGTATTTTCCCTGAAGACCTACAAGATTGATCACGTGGTGCACGGCGCAATCGCCAGCGCCGCTGTGTACGGCGCAGTTCTTGGCGCGACGGCGGAAGAAATTGAGGGAGCGATTGGCATGTTCGTGGCGCACGCCATTCCGTGGCGAGCTATTCGCGCTGGCAAACAGTTGAGCGATTCAAAGGGCGCAAGCGCCGCCATCAGCACGGAGTTTGCCGTGTTATGCATGCAGCGATCCATGCGCGGCTTCATGGGTCCGCGCGACATCTTCCGCAATCCTGAAAATATGTTCCGTCAATTTCAACCCACCTCTGGAGACAGTCCATTTGATTTGCATCTGTCCATGTCAGGCGATGATTTTGCAGTCATGGGAATGCATTTCAAACTTGGCTTGTATGAGCACCAGAGCGCGGGCGCGCTGCAAGGCGTGATTGATTTGGTGCAGCGCCATCCGGAGTTGGCCGAGAAACCCGATTCCATTCGCGCCATTGTGATCACGGCGTATGAACCCGCGTTTGGAATTATTGGTGATCCCGCAAAGCGCGATCCAAAAACGCGCCAAAGCGCGGATCATTCGATGCTTTATATCGTGAGCACATTGCTGCGCAAAGCCATTGAGTGTGTCGCATCCAATGGTCGCGCGGGTCTTGGCGCAAGCAGCGACGATGCGTGGAAGAATCTCATGTTGGAGCCGGAGGATTATGGATCGGAGGCGATCTTCAATCCCAACACGCGCGCCTTGATGGCGAAGATTCAATTTGAACATGGTGGCGCTGAATTTGATCGACGCTATCCCGAAGGTATTCCGACCCAGGTGAAAATCACCACCGATCAAGGCACGCATGACAGCGGACTGGTCATGTTCCCTGGCGGTCATGCGCGCAATACAACGGCGAACTTGCAGGACATTCTTGCAACCAAGTTCTCCATGATGGGCAAACTTGGCGTGAAGAAAAGCAAAGGACTCATTGCGACGCTGGGCAAACTTGGTTCGCTCAATCGCAAGCAACTTGCCGCGCTGTACGACTTTGAGTTGCTTGATCGCGGAACCTTTGAGTGAGCATTGAAAAATGTTGTGCGCTACCCGCGCAACATGGTGAAATTTATTTCTTGATCCGCACCGGCATTTCGTGCTGAGGCGGCAACTGTTTCATTAATATCTCCACCGCCTGCTCAAGCTGCGTGTCGCGTCCGGCCTGTTGATCTTGCGGCAACCACTCCAAGACAACATCGGGAGCAACGCCTTCATTTTCCACTTTGTAGCCGCGCTTTGGCGTCCAAAATCCGTAGCTGGGTTGCGTGGACATTCCGCCATCCATGAAATTTTTGTCGCCATCAATACCAACCACGCCACCCCATGTGCGCGTGCCGACAAGCGTTGTTCCATTGACCGACCGCATGGACTCTGGAAAAATATCGCCATCGCTTCCCGCGCCTTGATCCATCAGCACCACGATTGGTCCATCAATCACACGCGTTGGATAGGGCTCAATGCGACCCTCGCGCGGAACGGTGTACGCCCACGGCTTGCGTGAAAGTTTTTCCACCAACAATGAACTGATGTAGCCGCCACCATTTTCGCGTATGTCCACCAGCAAGCCTTTGCGATCGGTCTGCGGATAAAAAGTCCGCATGAATGAAATCAAGCCGTCGGAATCCATGTCAGGCAAATGAATGTAGGCAAGTTTTCCACCTGACAATGTGTCGACCATTTTTCGATTGTGTTCCACCCAATCGAAGTACCGCAGCGAGTGGTCGCTTGAAGGCACCGTGACCTCGATCACGTTTGCATTTTTGCCGCTGGCCGAATCCGCGATCAACAACTGCACATCTTTGCCGCCCTTGTCCACCAGCAACTCGGCTGGATCTTTATTGACATCCAACTTCTTGCCATCAATGGCCACCAGAAACTGCCCCGCTTTCACTTGCCGAAATGGTTTTGCCAAAGGACTTTCCGCGCCGCCGATTGCTGAAAAATCAGGCAAAATGCGTGTGATTTTCCACCCGCCGTCGGCTTGCTCCAAGTCAACGCCAAGCGAGCCAACGGACACGGACGCCGTGTCTGAAAAATCATCGCCACCAGAAACATAGGCGTGGCTGTTGCGTAACTCCGACATCAACTCGCCAATCACATCGTTCAACTCAGCGCGCGAGCCAACGCGATCAACTAAAGGTCGATAGCGATCGCGCATACCCGCCCAGTCAACGCCATTCATGTCCTCGCGCCAAAAGAAGTCGCGTTGCAAGCGCCATGCCTCCTCGAACATTTGCTTCCACTCCGCTTGGGGATTCACAGGAACAGTGAGACCCTTGGTCTCAATCGTTTCGGGTTCGCCACCAGAAGCATCAATACTGAGAAGCGCCGAACCATCCCATGCAACAACAATCGCGCCAGTTGGATCCATGGTCCACACCTCAACCTCACTTGGAAAGAGCGGAGTTGTTTTTTCCTTGATCAAATCAAAGTGCTCAACTTTGATCCCGCCTTGACCTAAGGTTGGAGCAGGCCACTTCTCATCAAGCACGCCGGTGAGTGGCCGCCGTCCAAGCAACACTCCGCCAGCGATTGCTTCGAAGCCTTCAAAATCACCGGGCTGAATTGGCAACACGCTGACTCGGTTGGATATGTCCGCGGTCTCCACCTCATCAGGAATCTCACTATTCAGTTTGGCCAATTCGCTTCTTTTTTCTCGCTCTTTTGCTGCAGATTCGGTTTCAGTTCCCACAGCCTCCGACGGTGGAATGACGCCATGAAATCCTTCGGTCGTGGCCGCTTCGGAATCATCTGACTCCTCCGCATCGCTTGGGGACGCGCCGACCTGATTATCTTGCGCATCATGGGGTTCCCTCAACAACGCGCCCAAACCTTCCCACGCTTTTAAATCCATTCCAAATTGCGCGGCTTCGCTTCGAAGCGGCGGCGGAAACTTTGCGTACAACGGAACAACACACACTTGCGTTGTGTGCAGATTTGCAAAATTCAACTCCGCGTGATCGGGCGTGGGATTGATGTGGCGATCGGAGAGAAAATACAAGTAGAAATTGGCGGGGTCCCAGCGCGGCGCGTAATCATTGGTCATGCCTTC
>CAIUGT010000105.1 GCA_903898755.1 uncultured bacterium
ACGGGCGCAAGCAGCGTGACCGTTGGTGGCGTTGCGGCAACAAGTGTTGTCGTTGTAAGCGCAACTTCCATTACTGCGGTGACACCAGCTGGAACAGCCGGCGCGCAAAGCGTTGCGGTGACAACGGCGGGTGGAACAGTGAGCTTGCCAAGCGCGTTTACGTATGTTGTTCCAGCGCCAACCGTCGCCAGTATTTCACCAACGTCTGGTTCAACATTAGGTGGAACGGCCTTCACAATCACGGGAACGAATTTGACTGGCGCAAGCAGCGTGACCGTTGGTGGCGTTGCGGCGACAAGCGTTGTCGTTGTAAGCGCAACTTCCATTACTGCGGTGACACCAGCTGGAACTGCCGGCGCGCAAAGCCTTGCGGTGACAACTGCGGGTGGAACAGTGAGTTTGCCAAGCGCGTTCACCTATATCGCTGTGCCAACAATTAGTTCCGTGAATCCAAATACAGGTGTATTGGCTGGCGGTACGGCTTTCACAATCACGGGAACAAATTTGACGGGCGCAAGCAGCGTGACCGTTGGCGGCGCATCGGCAACAAGCGTTGTCGTTGTAAGTGCAACTTCGATTACTGCGGTGACACCTGCGGGAACAACCGGCGCGCAAAGCGTGGCCGTAACAACGTCGGGTGGAACAGTGACCTTGCCAGGCGCGTTCACCTATACCGATATTCCAGTGCCAACAATCGCATCCGTTTCGCCTTCAACTGGACCTGCTACTGGCGGCACTACAATCACAATTACGGGAACAAATTTGGCTAGCGCCACTGTGACTGTTGGTGGAGCAACAGCCACCGTATCGGCGAACTCAGCTACTTCTATTACTGCGGTGACACCTGCGGGGACAGCCGGCTCACAAACCGTTACGGTTACAACGGCATTGGGAATTGCGAATTCCTTGAATGCATTTATCTATGTTGCGGCGCCAACCATTGCCAGCGTCAGTCCATCTTCAGGACCGTTGGCAGGGGGCACGGCCATCACCATCACGGGAACTAATTTGACTGGTGCAACTGTGACTGTTGGCGGGGCAGCGGCGACGAGCGTGCTTGTCAATGGGGCTGCAACATCATTGACTGCGGCTACGCCATCAGGCACAGCTGGCGCAAAAGATGTTGTTGTGACAACTGTTGGTGGTGTAGTCACGGCCACCAACGCATTCACCTATGTCGCAGCGCCCACAGTTTCGAGCGTCACTCCAACAAGTGGACCTCTTGTTGGTGGAACGGTGATTACGATTGTTGGAACTGGATTTGTAAATGGATCAACAACCGTGTTGATTGATTCAACATTCGCATGCACCAGTGTCAATGTCCTGAGCTCCACCTTGCTTCAGGCCACAACTCCGGCTGGAACCGCTGGCAGCAAGTCTGTCCAAGTCCGCACTGCGGGCGGAACGATCACAGCAAGCAGCACATTTACGTATTTCGCGGTGCCAACAATCGCAAGCGTGAGCCCATCATCAGGACCGTTGGCCGCGGGCACGGCGATCACAATCACTGGAACAGATTTGACGGGCGCAACGAGCGTGACGATCGGGGGCGTTGAGGCGACAAGCGTTGTTGTTGCAAGCGCGACTTCCATCACTGCGGTCACGCCAACTGGAACCGCGGGCGCCAAGACGATCGTGGTCACCACCGCGGGTGGATCAACAGCTCAAGCAATCACATTCACTTATGTTGCAGCGCCAACAATCGCAAGCGTGAGCCCATCATCAGGACCGTTGGCCGCGGGCACGGCGATCACAATCACTGGAACAAATTTGACTGGCGCCTCTGTGACTGTTGGCGGCGCGGCCGCAACAGGCGTGGTTGTGAATGGTTCTGGAACATCGTTGACCGCGGCCGCACCAGTCGGAACAGCGGGGGTGAAAGATGTTGTCGTGACAACTGTTGGTGGTGTTGATACATCCACGGGCGCGTTCACGTACGTCGCAGCGCCAACCATCGCAAGCGTCAGTCCATCATCGGGACCGTTGGCTGCGGGTACGGCGATCACGATCACAGGAACAAATTTGACGGGCGCAACAAGCGTGACGATCGGCGGAGTTGCGGCGACAGGCGTGGTTGTTGATAGTGCGACGTCCATCAGTGCGGTGACGCCAGTAGGAACCCCGGGCGCAAAGACAATCGTTGTCACCACGGTTGGTGGATCCACATCGCAAGCCATCACATTCACATATGTTGCTGCGCCAACAATCGCAAGCGTGAGTCCATCATCAGGACCGTTGACGTCGGGCACGGCGATCACAATTACAGGAACAAATTTGACGGGCGCCACTTTGACTGTCGGCGGCGCTGCGGCGACAAGCGTGGTTGTGAATGGGTCTGGGACATCTCTCACCGCGGCCGCGCCTTCGGGAACAGCGGGTGTCAAAGATGTAGTTGTGACAACTGTTGGTGGTGCGGTGACATCCACGGGAGCGTTCACCTATGTTGCGGCGCCAACGATCGCTGACGTGACTCCGACATCTGGATCCGCACTTGGCGCAACACCGATCACAATCACAGGAACAAATTTGACGAGCGCCACTGTGTCTGTTGGCGGCGCGGCAGCGACAAGCGTTGTAGTGAATGGCGCGGGAACATCCCTCACCGCGGTCACGCCTGCGGGAACGGTTGGCGCGCAAAATGTTGTTGTGACAACTGTTGGGGGTGCGGCCACTTTGCCAAGCGCGTTCACGTATGTCACACCAGCGCCAACCATTGCAAGTCTGTCCCCAAATTCAGGAACAACGTTGGGTGGAACGACTGTCACCATAAGCGGCGCAAATTTGACTGGCGCCAGCAGCGTGACCTTTGGCGGCGTAGCAGCGACAAGCTTTGTTGTGGTCAGTGGAACTTCAATCACGGCTGTCACTCCATCAGGTGCTGAAGGCGCACAAACTGTAGCGGTCACCACCGCGGGCGGAACTGCGACTGCGTCGTTCACCTATCTCACCAACGCTCCAACAATCACTGGCGTGGTTCCCAATTCTGGACCATTCAATGGGGGCACCACGATTACATTGACGGGAACCAATTTCACCGATGCAAGCCGCGTGACGATTGGCGGCATTGCGGCGTCCAGTTTCACAGTGGTCAATGCCACAACGATCACGGCCGTGACATCAAGCGGACCTGATGGTCTGCAAAGTATCGCGGTGACAACGCCAATTTCAACCGCGACCAAACCTGCCGCGTTCACCTATGTCATTCCAGCGCCACTGGGCGTTGCCGCAAGCGATGGCGCATCAACCTCGCAGGTCACTGTGACGTGGTCCGCCGTTGCAGGCGCGGTGACGGGCTACGACATCTTCCGCAATGGCGGCGCGACAAAGATTGGTTCTTCTGTTGGTGTGGCGACCACGTTCGCAGACACCACGGCTGTTGCTGGAACTTTGTACAGCTACGCAGTGAAGGCCACGACCGCGACGGGCGTCAGTCTTGCCAGCGCTTTGGACAATGGATGGGTGAAGTTGAGTGCGCCGACTGGTTTGGCGTGCGCGGCACCTGCTGTGACCGATGGTGTTCACCTTTCATGGAATGCAAGCGTTGGCGCAACCAGTTACGACATCTTCCGCAATGGCGGCGCGACCAAGATTGGTTCTTCAGTTGGAGCGGCCACAAACTATGTGGATACGTCCGCTGCGGTTGGCGTGAATTTCACCTACACGGTGCGCGCCGTCTGCGCGCTTGGATCAAGCGATGTCAGCGCAAGCGCAATTGGTTGGAAGGCTCCTGCAGCGCCAACCGGCGTTGCCGCAAGCGATGGAACCTCCAGCTCGCAAGTCACAGTGACCTGGGTCGCGGCGACTGGCGCAACGGGTTACGACATATTCCGCGATGGCGGCGCGACCAAGATTGGCTCGTCTATTGGAACGGCCACCACGTACACCGATACGACCGCGCTTGCAACAACAACGCATACGTACACGGTGAAGACCGTGACTGCGGCGGGTTCCAGCGTGGCAAGCGCAGGGGACACTGGGTATGTCGTGCTTGCCTCTGCGCTCAGCTTTGCCGCGACCGATGGAACTTCATTCGCTCAAGTTGGATTGTCTTGGAGCAGCGTTCCAGGCGCCATGGGGTACCAAATCATTCGCAGTGATTCTGTGAACGCGCTTGCGACAACAAGTGGTAATGCCGCGACGTCTTTCAGTGACACCACCGCGACCATCGGTCAGATATTCACTTACAGCGTGGTCGCCACCGCGACCGAATCGAAGTACAACAGTGCCGCCACTGTTGACAGCGGTCATCGCGCCATTGAGTCGCCAACCAGTGTTGTGGCAACCGATAGTGTTTGGACCAATAAAATCTTTGTCTCGTGGAACCCTGTCAACGGCGCAATTGGATATCAAGTGTTCCGCAATGGCGCGGCTACTCCAATCGCAACTCTTGCGGGGAATTCCAACACAAGCTTTGGCGATTCATCCACAATAGTTGGAACTGTTTACACATACACGGTGAAAGCCCAAGGACCCGATGTGTTCAGCGTGGCGAGTTTGGCCGACACGGGTGTCCGCGCCGTCGCCGCAACGATGGTTGAAGGTGTGTCCGCGACTGATGGCGCGTACACGGACAAGGTCATCGTGACTTGGAAAGCTTCGCCTGGCGCAATTGGTTACCAAATTTACCGCAACGGTATTGCGGCTCCAATTGGAACGGTCTACGGTTCTATATTGTCCTACAACGACACGGGTGCGAGCATTGGAGTGAGCTACACCTACAGCGTCAAGTCATTCACAATTGGGGTGGCTCAACTCTCGAATGATTCTGCGGGCTTAAGCGTGGTCAGCGCAAGTGACGCTGGATATCGCGCTCCTTCAGCGCCTTTGAATGTCCAAGCCACGGATGGAACATTGTCAGACCAAGTTCGTGTGAGTTGGGATCCATTGCTCAGCGTCTTGGGATATAAAATTTACCGCGATGGCGTTGAGATTGGTTCAACTCCTCTTGATACCGTCACGACATTTAGTGATTCTTCCGCAACGGTGCTCCAGAATTACACTTACACCGTGAAGGCCGTCACGGCCACTGGCTTGAGCGCAGTGAGCGCGGGCGACATTGGTTTCCGTGGACTTCCACCAGGACCAATTGGCGTTGCGGCAAGCGATGGATTATTTAGCGACAAGGTGCAAGTGACGTGGACAAAGCTTGTTGGTTGCACCGCGTATCAAATCTTCCGTGATGGCACGCTTGTGGGAACGACAACGGGTTATTCATCCGTGACCTACAACGACACCACCGCGGCTGTTGCCGTGGTCTACACCTACACAGTCAAGGGCGTGGTCTATGGCGGCCTCACCCAAGCCAGCGCGGGCAACACCGGCTTCCGCGGCGCCAGTCTGACAAGTGGCCAAGGTGGTCCAGAGACCGTTGGTTCCATTGGAGACACATCCAATGCCAAGAGCGGCTCTGAATCGGTCAATGCTTCCTCAGGAAATGCAGGCAATGAATTGGGTGCGAATTCCACAACCACCGTCGCGCAATCTGATGATGCGGCTGGCTCCTCCAATGACAGCGCTGACTTGCGAACCATTGCTCAAATCAAATGTGATGCGTTGTTCTTGGATGTGTCGCAACGAATGCAACTCAGCGACAGTTTCGCGCGGGACATGACGCCATTGCTCGGTGTAGATGATGACCTTGATGGCGTGATGGATATGTGCCAACGCAACGAAGGCGACATCAACTTGGATGGCGCGGTGAATGATTCCGATCTGGTCGACCTCATGCGCGCCTTTGAGACGCACGACTTGATCGCCGATCTCAATCATGACGGCGAGTTTGACGGCAGCGATATTTCGTTGTTCCTGATGGCGCTTGAAGATCACGCGCAGGAAATTTCCTTCAATGGCGAGTCCGCTATCAAGGTTCTTCCAGGCGAGATGGATCAAGTTGGCGCGGCCAGTTTGAATGACGCGGTTGCAGGTCAATCAAACACGTCGGACAATTGATTGTGAACATTCGTAAGGTGAGCGCGGCGGCGTGCTGGATTGTGCTGCTTGCGATTTGGTTTGCAGCGTTTCAAGAATGGCCAACGCTTCCAGCCAAATTTCCAATGCACTTTGACTTGGCGGGGCGCCCAGATTCATTTGTGGACAAGAGCGTGGTGGCGTGGTTTCTTCTGCCCGTGTTCGCCACCGTCCTGAACGTGGGACTTTCATTTTTAGCTCCAATGATTCGCTGGATGACGCTGAAACATCCAGAGTTTGTGAATATGCCGCGCAAGGAGCAATGGTTGAAACTGGATTCGTCCGCGCGCCTGCGAACGGTGGAGCCAGTGTTTGGCGCCATGCGGGTTTTGCAACTGCTGGTCATGTTGTTGTTTTTATTCATCGTGATCAGCACCGCCAAAATAGCCAGCGGTCAGTGGACTGTGCTTCCAGTGTGGCCCACATTTGTATTCATGGCTGCAATGGGCATCAGTGTTGCTTGGTTGATTTTTAGGTCGATCACGGCGGTCAAAAAAGAAGTGAAAGTTTTTTCGGATCCGTTGTGAAAACCTATTGCGGGATGCGGCGGGGCAGGTCACTATGACTCGATGAAATACGCCTCCATGAAATATCAAATTGCAATGCTGGTCAGTGGCTTGGGAATGATGTTGAGTGGTTGCGCGGGTAACGCGGCGCAGTCCACGCCTGCAAGCGCGCCTGTTTCCACCACGGCGGCTAGTACCAAATCAACGGCGCCAACAAAAGTTGCGGCCTCCACAACGCAAGGTACAACGGCATCCGGCGACGGTTGGATCACGCTCTTTGATGGCGGCGATCCCGCGAAATATTTTCGAGGCTTCAAGAAAGATTCTTTCCCAACCGGTTGGACCGTTCGTGATGGTTGCTTGGTTCGCACTGGGCCAGGCGGCGACTTGATTACGCGCGATGAATTTCAGAATTTTGATTTGACCCTTGACTGGAAAATTCTCAAGGGAGGGAATTCTGGAATCATGTACCACGTGAGCGAGGACGCCAACAACACCTACGACACCGGACCAGAGATGCAAATTCTGGATGACGACGCGCACAATGACGGCAAGGATCGCCTGACGTGCGCGGGCGCGAATTACGCTTTGTATCCAGCGCCAAAAGGTATTGTGAAACCGGTCGGCCAATGGAACTCTATTCGTATCTTGTGCAATGGAAACCATGTCGAGCAATACATGAACGGCGTGCAGATTTGCTCATTTGATGCCGGCAGCGCGGATTGGAAAGCGCGATTGCTTGCCAGCAAATTCTCCAAGTTTCCTTTGTACGCCACCAAATCAACGGGGCATATCGCGCTGCAAGATCATGGCGATGAAGTTGCGTTTCGCAACATCCGCATCAAGCCGTTGCCGTAATTGCTTCCATGCATGATCGCCACGAACAACATGCGCGCGTTGATTGCGTACCTGGGTTTCCAAGCGAACGTTTGGAAAGGTATTTACATCGTGCGTTGACATTGCCTATTCGCGACACGCTGTTGAGCGCGCTTGGTCATTTTTCAAAGTCGGGCGTGGCAAGCGATCTTGGTTGTGGCCCCGGAAAAGAAGTCGCGGAGTTGTTGCGGCGTGGTTGGCGCGTGGAAGCAGTGGACGCGTACGCGCACATGTTGCAATCCACTCAGGCAGCCGCGATTGAAGCGGTGGGAGCGCAAGAAACATCGTCGCGCTTGTGTTGCGTGCATGCGTTGATTGCGAATTGGTCCGCGCCGCCGAACAGCTTGGACTTGGTTCACGCTGGTTTCTCTTTGCCGTTTGTGGCCGCGGTGGATTTCGCCAAGGTGTGGGGAACAATGTGCGCCGCATTGAAGCCTGGCGGCATTTTCGCGGGGCAATTGTTTGGGTTGAAAGATTCATTTCTTGCTGAAAGTCCCGCGGGCTCAATGAATGCGCATACGCATGATGAAGTTGTGCGACTTCTGCGCGGTTTCCAAGTGATCTCAATGACCGAAGAGGAACGCGATGGAGTTGTTGGCGTCCCGCCCAATGAACGTGCCAAGCATTGGCATGTTTTTCACATTGTGGCTCGGCGCAATCAAGGGTGACTGGACCGTGCTTGTCACCCGTGGCGATTTGAATTCGCCTCGGTCACTTCCACGCGCAACGAGTTCACTTCGCGGCCGCAACTTGAACGCGCTCAATATTGCGCGGCGCGCCATTTAATGTTGCAACCAATACTTGGCCGTTGATCGGCGCTTGGCGTGGCGCCTCGAAGCACCGCGTCAATCGCAGCGCGCAAATCTTTGCCATCAACAGGCAATGTGTTGCGAGGGCGACTTGAGTCAAGTTGGCCGCGGTAGGCGAGGGTGTGCGCGGCATTGAACAGAAAAAAATCTGGAGTGCACGCCGCATGGAAGTCGCGCGCGACTGATTGTGTTTCATCAAAGCAATAGGGAAACACATAGCCCGCATCAAGTGCCGACTGCTTCATGTGCTCCGGCCCATCTTGCGGATGCGTGAGCGTGTCATTGCTGGAAATGGCGACGATGGCGAGTTTGGATGCGTGATAGTCCTCGCCCAATGCGGCCAGTTCCTGGCGCACATGCACCACAAACGGACAGTGGTTGCAGATGAACATGACAAGGACCGGACGGTTGATGAAATCATCGCTGCGAATGCGGCGCCCCGAGACGGTGTCGGGTAAATCAAAGCGGGGCATGGGCGAATCAAGCGCGATCATTTGGCTTTCAAGTGCCGCCATATGTGTGTCTCCTTAAAAAATACTGTGCGAAGTAAGGAATTCAATCGTAGACTTTTTTGCATGTCCAAGTATCGCGATGAAGGACCAAGCGCAGAAGATTTGCGCCGCTACGGAGTGAACGCCCCCAATGCCGAGGACGCGGTGGTGTATTGCCCCGATTGCGCGGCGGAGATGCATCCCAGCGCCGACATTTGTCCAAAGTGTTTTTGCTTTGTCAGCGGCGCGCGATTGCACAAGCATCCATGGAAGGAGCGCGCGAAAAAAGGTCGCACAACTTTCATCATCGCGCTACTTTTATTCGCATTGCTCTTGCCGTTCATCGCGTGGCTGCGATGGTGGTGACTCCGAAATTTCGGAGCAAGAGTGCAATGCCCCGTGCAGGATTCGAACCTGCGACCCGCTGATTAAGAGTCAGCTGCTCTACCAACTGAGCTAACGAGGCGAAGGGAGAAGCGTAACCAAGCTGCAACCACTCGGCAAGGTGATTACTGTTGAGATTGTTCCTGCGGGGCGGCGGCTCCTTTGGCTCCGTGGCAATGTTTGAATTTTTTCCCGCTTCCGCATGGGCACATTTCATTGCGTCCAACCACAGCGGACGCGGCTTGCCCAACGCTTGACGCTCGTTTGGAAGCGACTTGCGTGACAACAACCGGCTCTTGATGTGCGGCTTGATCAGTTGCGGGTATCGCTTCTTGTGGGGCTGAGGCTTGCGTCGCAGGCGCTTGTTGTTGCTGCACTTGCGGCACAAGTTCGCCCTTGAGCAGAATTTCGCTCAGGCGATTTTGCACGCCTTCCAGCATTTCGGTGTACAGCCTTGACGACTCTTTCTTGAATTCAATTCGGGGATCTTTTTGGCTGAAGGCGCGGAAACCAATGGCGTCACGGATTTGATCCATGCTGCGCAAGTGCTCCTTCCAGGCGTTGTCGATGGTCTGCAACATCACCCAGCGCTCAAACTGCGAAAGTTCCGCGCGCATGGCTTCGCGAATCCGAGCGGCGATCGCTCCGCGCGGATTGCTTGTGAACAATGCGCGATCGTGTTTGGCGAATGTGACTTGATATTCCTTTTCAAACCACGCGTTGACAGCGTTCACGTCGGCACCCGCGGCCAAACATTCTTCCACCCGCGCGTCCAAGCGCGACTGGTCAAAATTTTTCGAGGCGTTGAAAAGAAGCTCGCGCAATTCCACTGGATTGGAGCTTGGCAGCGACTGCGGATTCCAACCCACTTGGTAGCGGGTGTTGGCCCAAGACGAAAACGAAGTGAGCGCCGCCTGTGGATCGGCCTGCAGACGAGCCGTGGTGTATTTGATCGCGTAATCAATTGGATACAACCGCTCCCGTTCCGCGTAGGCCTCGAGCGCGCGGCGCACCAAATGATCCGCTGCGGCTTGGTCGTCTTCGGCGCCAATGAACTCGCTTGGCTCGATCTTGACCGCCAAATAGCGCTCGGACCACAGGCACAATTCCTTGGCGCTGTAGTCCTCCACCAAAAGCGAGTCAAGTGGAGTCAAGTCAATGGATTCAATATGTTTGTGCGATGCGGCCTCAAGAAATTGCCGCACAGCGGAGCGATCGCCCGACTTGATGAAGTCAGCCTCAATGTTCGCGCTGAAAGTTTCAGCCGCCCATTTTTGCAGGCCAGCAATGTCGAACTCGCCGCTCTCCATTCCTTCAGGCATGATTTCCGCAACGACCAATTCAATTTTGTGTTGCGCATCTTCAAGTGCGTCCACCACCAACATCTTGTGAATTTGATCACGCTCCTTGCCACGCAAGCGCGACGGCTCAATCTGCAAGTTCATTTTTTCGCGTGCCCATTCGCTGACGCAATTTGGAACGTGCAGTGGTCCAAGGTAAAGCGCGGCCGCTTCACGGATGGCTGGCTCCAAAAAGCGCCATGAAGCACCGCGGATATCCACGCCTTCCAAGATGGGTTGGCGCAAGCCGTAGAAATTCTGGCGTTGATATTCCATGGGCTCGTCGTATTCCAAGATTTGCTTACGCGCTTGGAAATTTCGCTCTTCCACTTTGCGCTGCGCCTTTTCAACGGCGCGGTTGAGCATTGGCGCCTCAATGGAATCGCCCTCTTTCATGCCCAGTCGCGAAAGAAGTCCAAGCGTGGCCTTGCCCGCGAAAATCTTCATGAGATCGTCTTCAAGGCTCAGGAAGAATCGACTGCTTCCGCGATCACCTTGACGACCAGAACGACCGCGCAATTGATTGTCAATGCGGCGGCTTTCATGGCGCTCGGTTCCAATGATGTGCAAGCCGCCCATGGCTTCAACGCTGGTCCACAATTGCAAACGATGCAGTTGGAAACTTCCAAGCTCATCGAGTTCCTTCAGAAGTTCCGCCTCGGTTCCCGCTTGCGCGCGCTTCTCGCTGACGCCGCGAAGTTCAACCACCCAGTGGCGCAGCAACGTCAGACGCGCGGTGGAATCATCCATGGCCGCAACGGCGGCGCGTTCAAATTTGGCGCGGCGCACCAGCAAATGTTTGTCAATCGCCGACAGAATTTTGGCGTCGGTCCATGTCGCGTCGACATCGCGTGGAGCCATGTCTCGCTTTTTCCAATGCTCAATCAGCGCGGCGCGATCGATCTTGCCCAACTTAATGTCGGTTCCGCGGCCCGCCATGTTGGTGGCCACCATGACCGCCGCAAGTTGACCTGCGTTGCTGACAATGTCGGCTTCGCGCTCGTGTTGCTTGGCGTTGAGCACCTCATGCTTAATGCCCGGACCCTTGCTCAGCATGGCGCTCAGTTTCTCGCTCTTGTCAACGCTGGTGGTTCCCACAAGAACCGGTCGGCCAATGTCATGCAAGCGCGCGATCTCATCAATGATCGCCTTCCATTTATCTTTCTCGCCTAGGAAAACCAAATCGTGGCGATCGGTTCTGCATGCGGGCACATTGGTGGGAATGCTCACCACATCCAGTCGGTAAATCTCGTGGAACTCGGTGGCTTCGGTGTCGGCGGTTCCAGTCATGCCGGCAAGTCGCTTGTACAACTTGAAATAATTTTGAATGGTCACGGTCGCCATGGTCTGCGTTTCGTCTTTCACCTTCACGCCTTCTTTGGCTTCAACGGCTTGATGCAAACCATCGGACCATTGTCGACCCACCATTTTGCGACCAGTATTTTGATCGACAATCACCACGCCCATGTCGCCGTCTGCGTCTTGCGCCACCACATAGTCGCGGTCAAGTTGATAGACCACATGCGCGCGGATGGATTGCTCAAGCAAGTGCGGCATGTCCATATTTTCGCCCACATAAAAACTTCCAATGTTGGCGATGCGCTGCGCCTCGCCAATGCCGTCATGCGTGAGCACGGCTTTTTTCTTGTCCAATTCCACTTCAAAGAATTGCTTGAATTGATCGCGCTTGGCTTCCAGTTGCGGCAGACGAGCGCGCGCTTCTTGCATGGCCTTGCGCATTTGTGGAATGCTGGCCTTGTCGCGGGCGTTTCGAATGTCGCCTTCGAGCGAGCTGATTTCAACGCGGCAGGCTTGCACTTGCTCATCGGCGGCGGTCCACGGCTTCTGGGCTTCGGCCAATTTTATGGCGATGGCGTTCGCCATTTCGTAGCGGGGGCGTTGTCGTTCCGCCAAGCCACTAATAATCAGCGGAGTCCGCGCTTCATCAATCAGAATGCTGTCCACTTCGTCAACGATTGCAAAATCACGCGAGCGTTGCACTTGATCCTCGGCGCGCAACTTCATGTTGTCGCGCAGATAATCAAAACCAAATTCAGCGGTGGTTCCATAGAGGACATCGCAGCGGTACGCGGCGCCTTTTTCCTCCTGGGTTTGCATGTGCTGCGGATGGATGGCTCCAACAGTCAGGCCAAGCGCGCGGAAGAATGGAAAGGTCCAGTCGCGATCGCGCTGCACCAAGTAATCATTCACGGTCACCACGTGCACCTGCTTGCTCTCGCAAGAATTTAAATAGCACGCAAGCGGACCCACAATGGTCTTGCCTTCGCCGGTTTTCATTTCGGCGATTTGTCCTTCGCTTAACACCACGCCGCCAATGATTTGCACATCAAATGGACGCGCGCGAAATGGCGGCTTGCTTTGTGAATACACCACGCGCACCGCGTCATAGATCTCGTTTGGAATGTCGATAAATATCCAACTTGGAATGGGTTCCGTGCCGCCCAAGAACGCGCCGTCTGGATTCGCGGCGGGCGTTGCGTCCATGATGGCCTTGGTGTCGTGGAATAATTTCTGCACGTTGGCGGGCAAGCATGATGGATCGAACCGAGTGGCTGGATTAAAAATATTTCGAATGCCGACAGCGCGGTCCATGGCCTCGCGCGCAGTCGCAAGCATGTCGGGCATCAGGGCAATGGGTTGCTCGCCGCCACTAATGCGCTTGCGGAACTCTGTGGTGCGTGCCAACAATTGCGCGTCGGTGAGGACCCGAATGGAAGGCTCAAGTTTATTGACCGCGCTAACCACCCGCAGATAGCGGTTGACCATGCGTTGATTGCGAGTGCCAAAGACTTTGCGAGCAAGAGTTCCGAAAATTGGTACGCCCATTGGGGTGCCTCCTAGAAAAAGTGCGCTTCACAAAGTGTGATGCGCCAAAAGTGCGGGATAAGAATAAAAAGAATAAATGTAGGAACAACTTCAACGCTTGCCAAGGGAACCAGGCTGGCTTCAAGCCAATCCAGTTCAACGCGTGGGCGGAGGAAGATCAAGAACTTTCCACGCGGCGGCGGCGCGCGGAATTTCTAGAAGAGTCGAATCACAAGAAGCGACTTGTGTTGGACTGGCGTCGCTTTGTCCCTGAGGGGAACACGCGCTCTTGGCGCTGGCGGGAGTTTTTTCAAAGCATGTGAATGAACACATGGAGCAATTGGTGTGCACCGCGCCCATGCCAGAACTGGCAAGCACGGTCACGGCCATGGCGCTTAAAAACATCACCGCGATAATGGCGGCGGGTCGCAAATGAACTGTTGAGCGCTTGGCAAGCATGTCACAACAGTATGCGTGCCAAACGCGCATAGAGCAAGTCAATTTTGAAATTACTTCTATGATTTGCCAGTGCAGACCAACATTACCGACCCCAAAATGACATCTTCGAAGGAATTGCAAAGCCATGTGCTGCGCATCGAAGGCATGCATTGCGCGGGTTGTAGCGCGGCGATCACCCAGGAATTGCAATCGCAACCTGGTGTGCGCAATGCCATCGTTGACCATCTTTCTGGAATGGCAACTGTTGAAACCGAAGCGTTTGTCACGGATCAAAAACTAGTCGATGTTGTTGTTGGCAGCGGCTACCAAGCGCAACGCATGGAGGCGATTGTTGATCCAGTGCTCATGCAAGCAGAGGCTGAGCGCGCGCAATCACGCTCGGAATTTTTGTGGCGCCGCAGAAGTCAAATTGGTTTCGCGCTGTGGATTCCAATGGAGTCGCTCCACTGGATCACCATGGCTCAGCACATGCATAACAGCGCCGTGGATATTGCGTTGTTGATTGGTAGCACATTGTCCATGGTGTTGGTTGGCAGCGGTTTTTGGCGCAGTGCGTGGAGCGTTCTTCGCGTGTGGCGCACCAACATGGATGTGTTGATCGCACTGGGTGCGACCACGGCGTATGTGGCCAGTCTTGTGATTTTTATCGCGCAGCACATGGGGCATTTGCAAGGGCAGTCGACGTGGTTCAGCGAGGCTGCCGCGCTACTTGCGATCATTTCGCTTGGACATTGGTTTGAGGCCAAGGCCACCAAGAGCGCGGGCGCGGCGGTGCGCGAATTGTTGGAATTGCAGCCGGAAAAAGCAGAGCGAATTGGCGCCGCTGGCACGAGCGAGTTCATTCAATCGCAAGATATTCGCGCCGCGGACTTAATCATGGTGCGTCCAGGTGGACGCATTCCAATCGATGGCATGATTGAAGTTGGCGAGGCGGATCTGGATGAGTCCGTGATGACGGGCGAGCCACTTCCGGTTCGTCGAACTTTGGGAGAACGCGTGAGCGCGGGCACCATGTGCTTCAGCGGAATGTTGCATGTGCGCGCCGCGACAACCGGGCGCGACACTTCGCTCAGTCGCATTGCGCGCTTGGTGCAACACGCGCAGACAAGTCGTCCGCCCATTCAGCGCATGGCCGATCGCGTGGCGGCGGTGTTTGTTCCGCTTGTGCTTGTGATCGCGGCGGCCACCGCGATTGGTTGGGGCGTGGCGGGTTCGTGGCCAACTGGAATTATGGCGGCAACAGCCGTGTTGATTATTTCGTGTCCATGCGCGCTTGGATTGGCTGGACCAATGGCGGTCATGGTGGGCACTGGCGAGGCCAGTTTGCGCGGCATTTTGATCAAAGACGCCGCCGCGCTGGAGCGAGCGGGGCGCATTGAAACAATTCTTTTTGACAAGACCGGAACGCTGACCAAGGGGGAACCCGTGGTGACCAACATTGAGTTGTTGGCCTTCGATGCGCAAGCCGCGCACACAACATCGCAACCAAGTGATGGGCACAGTTCAGCGATAACGAATGCGCGAGGGACGGGGCAGGCAAGTCCAACTTCGCCGACTGCACTTTCATTGCAACACGTGCTCGCACTTTCGGCGGCGGTTGAAAGCGGCAGCGAACATCCCATCGCGCGCGCCATTACGCGGCGAGCGGCACAAGAAAATGTCGTGGTTCCATTGGTCACGCAATTTGAATCAACGCCAGGACTGGGCGTGCGCGCGCAAGTGAATGGACAAAGTGTTGAGATGCGCCGCGACGCGAGCGCCTCGTGTGTGTTGTTCATCAATGGCGCTTCAGTGGCGCGCTTCACATTGGCCGATTCGTTGCGCGCCGAAGCGCCCAAAGTGATCAAGGCGTTGCACACAATTGGAATGAAGACAGGTTTGATCACTGGCGATCGTCGCCCCGAGGCGTTGCGCATTGCGCGCGAATCTGGCATTGATCAAAATATGGTCACCGCGGACGCCACGCCGGAAAGCAAACTTGCAGTCATTCGTGGTCACGGCGAAAGCGCCATGATGGTGGGGGATGGCGTGAACGATTCAGCGGCGCTGGCGGCGGCGGGATTGGGCGTGGCCATGGGTGGCGGAACAAGCATCGCCAGTGAAAGCGCGTCGATTGTCTTGGTGGGCGGCACGCTTTCCTCACTTCCTGCGTTGATTGATATTTCCAAAGCCACGTTGCGCTGCATGCGGCAAAATTTATTCCTGGCGTTCATGTACAACGTGGTGGCCATTCCGCTTGCGGCATTCGCGTTGCTTGGCGCGTATGGACCGGCCATTGCCGCTGCCGCCATGGCTTGCAGCGACATCAGCGTTGTTGGCAATGCGGCGCGTTTAAAATGGGCGCTCAAGCGCGCGCGCAATCGCTCAGTGTGAATCGCAGCATGAATATGCGGAGCGCGTTGCAATACAACTTGAACGTGCGGCGCGCGCATAAAAAATAAGTTCAGGCCCAGTTGGCGTTATTTGCTTGACGCTGGTTTTGTGTTTGCAAAGTCCTTGGCGTCCGTGGCGGTGCCATCGACACGAGTGCGCTTGTATATGGCGTATGCCTGCGGCATTTGTTGCTGCAACAATTCAATGCGTGTGTCCTCGCTTGGATGTGTGGACAGAAATTCAATCTTCGCGCCGCCTTGCGATTGCATGCGCCGCCAAAGAGGAATGGCCGAGCGCGGGTCGTAGCCAGCTTGCGCGGCGATAAATAAACCAAGTTCATCGGCTTCGCTCTCTTGCTTGCGGCTGTACGGAAGAAGAATTCCTGCTTGCAGACCCATGGCCGCGCCTTGCGCAATAGCCTCGCTATCAGTTGCTGCGCCAGCGGCGGCGGCGCCAATTTGCGCGGCCGCGCCCTGCGTCATTCGTTCGCCACCATGGCGCGCAATAGCGTGCGCGGCTTCATGACCCATCACAACCGCAAGCTCATCATCGGACTGGACAAAATTCACAAGCCCGGTGTACACGGCGCCGTAACCGCCTGGAAGCATCCAGGCATTGATCATTTTCGGATCATCAATCACGGTCCATTTCCACACCATGGTGTTGGCAATTTCTGGGTGACGCTGTTTCGCAGCCATGGCAATGCGCGCGCCAACTTTTTGCACACGGTCAAACACCGGACCACTACTGATGATCTTGGCGTTCTTCATTTCATCTTGATAGGCCTGCGCGCCCATGGCATTTTCTTGGCTTGGTGAATACACATTGAATTGCTTGCGGCCCGTGCCCGAAACAGTTGTGCACGCTGTCACAGCGGCGCATAGAGCGATCATGGCGCCGGCATACAAAGTTTTTTGGCGCGCATTTCTTTGGCGTGTTGTTCGAGCGATCATTGCCGCAAGAATATCCGACTGAAATATCCTTGGCTTGCGCGAATGACGATCTGTGGTGGCAATTCAAAGCCAAGCACCGCGCCAACTCAACGCACGGATGCGAGCCAAGCGCGACGAGCCGCGATCAGCATCAGTCCAAATGGAATCCACCAGATCAAATCATTGGTGAGTATGTTGATGCCAAACTTCCACGCAATTGTTCCTTGCCACGCGGTCCATGCAAAGCCAATTGGACCCATGACTTTCCCAAACAGTCCCACGAACACAATTGGCCAATGACGAAGTGGCGCGCGCGCCGCAGCGATATATCCAAGTCCATACGCCGCCAACACCATTCCTAAACATTGCCAAATCGCGCGACCCGGGTCCGCAAGCGGTGGCATGTTGGCCAGCGAAAGTGGAAAGTCGGGCGCGATCACCACCACGCTTCCCCAGACAATGTTGTACAGGCCAGCGGCAAGAAGCCACCATCGCATCCATGGGCGTGTGAAATCACTGTGGGTGGTGTCGCTCACAAAAATAGCCTAGCTCGGATTCGAACCGAGGTCTTTCCGATTATGAGTCAGGAGCTCTGGGCCACTGAGCTACTAGGCCGTATGGGAAAGGTAGCATCCAAAGCGTGAATCGTATCGACGCCATTTTCGCTGATCTTCGTTCTGCTCATCGCAAGGCGCTCATGCCCTTTGTTGTGGCGGGCTTTCCTGAGCCCAACACGCTTGCGGCAACGTTGGAAAGCCTGCAAAAAGCGGGTAGTTCGATTGTGGAAATCGGCATTCCATTTTCCGATCCCATCGCGGACGGACCCGTGATTTCGCAGGCCATGAACCAAGCGTTGCAGCAGGGCGCCACGCCCGCAGCCATTTTGCAGGAAGTTGCCGCCATTCGCGCCAAACTCACTATTGGAATTGTCGCCATGGTGAGTGTTTCTATTGTGCAGCGACTTGGAAACGAGAAATTTGTGCACGCGCTTGCCGATGCTGGCTTTGATGGAATTATTATTCCCGATCTTGATCTTGATAGCGCCACGCCAGTGTTCGCAGCCGCCAAAGAGCGCGGCATGTCCATGTCCATGTTGATTTCTCCGCTGACTCCGCCCGAGCGCATTACAAAAATCATCGCGCTGTGCCGAGGATTTGTCTATTTGCTTTCAAGGGCCGGGATTACTGGCGAGCAGACTGGTGCGCCTGAAGTCGCTGAATTTGTGAAACGTGTTCGCGCGCAAACTAGCCTGCCACTTGCTGTTGGCTTTGGTATTTCAACGCCCGAACATGTCCGCGCCGTTGTGCGCCACGCCGACGCAGCGATTGTAGGAAGCGCGCTTGTGAAATTAATGGCAAGCGGCGACGCCAAGCAATCCGTTGCGCGCGCTGAAAAGCTCACTCAAGAACTTGTCGCGGCTCTCTGATTTCTAATTGCGCTGATAGCGACGAAGCACACCCACAACAACGCCCTGAATCACGCACTCTTTCACGATGATCGGCTCAAACTCCGGGTTCGCCGGCTGCAAGCGAAATGTTCCATCGCGCTCCTTGAAAAATGTTTTCAAAGTGGTTTCGCCGCCAGGCAGCAACGCCACCACGCGCTCACCGTTGCGCGCCACATTGCGCTGCTCAACAATGACATAATCGCCATCCAAAATTCCCTCGTCGCGCATGCTCATGCCGTCCACTTGCAAGGCGAATAAATTTCCGCGCTGGCCAAGGCGTGTTCCAAAAATAGTGTCCAAGCGCAGGGTTTCGGATTGCTCGTATTTCTCAACGGGATGTCCCGCGGCAATGCGGCCAATGAGTGGCAACTCATGTTCATTCGCGCGCTCGTCAGGCAGTTCCGCGTCAGTCGCAATCTCCAAAGAGCGAGCCTTGTTGGGCTTGCGCACCAGCGCACCCTTCTCGATCAGCGCCTCGACGTGCTCGAAGACTGTGACTTTGCTGACGCCGAGTTCGTTTGCGATCTCCTGCATCGTCGGGGAAAAGCCCTTGCTGTTGCGGCAGTCGCGCACAAAGCGGAATATGCGAATTTGTTGTGGTGTGAGGCTCATTGACATGTTGCAAAGTCCTTGCGAGTGTGTTTGAAAGGGAGAGTTGGGCAGACCAGCGACCATGCCGCCAAGGCGATGGACCAGCGTTGCCAGACGATGTGAAATTGGGTGAATTGAAATTGATAGAAGGTGAAGTGGCGGGAGAGATTTCCGGAACAGGTTCTTGCACCGTGTGATTGATGTGCGATGCAGTTGTCGCGCCGCGTTCCTGCCAGCGCCATCGACGGATTCCAAGCAGGCGTTCCATCCAATCGGAAACTTCGCGAATTAACGACTTTTGTCCAGCAGGGGCTTGACCCGCCACCACCATCAGTCCGCCGCGAAATGGGTGGTAATCCGTTACGAAAGATCCGCCAGGACCAAAGCGCAGCAGTGGTTCTTCGGTCACAGTTGCGCGTGCCTGTGAAGCCGTTTGACGGCTTGATGAGCTGGACCAGCCCAAAGACCTGTTGATGGAGTCGACGCTTTGAAAGAGGCGTGCGAGCCCGCCAAATGCTGCAAGGCGTGCGATTGAAATTGTTGTTGCGTGTGATTGAGTCATTGTGGTTCTCCAAAGTGTTTGACTGAACAGTTGGAGATGCATCGGCAGGTTCGGTATTTGTTCTGTACATTTGTTAGGCACATGTTAGCCAAACAAAACACGATCGGACAAAACAGGCCAAATTTCTGTCAAAAAGTCTGTTAAAGTTCAAAAATGTCCATTTCAATCCAGCCGCCTATGCCATTTGGACCTGAAATTCGGGCCCAGTTTGCCTTGGACCCCAATTTAACCTTCTTAAACCACGGTTCCTTTGGGTCGCTTCCGCGCGTTGTTCGGGACGCCCAAGAAGCGTGGCGGATGCGGATTGAATCAAATCCCATTGAATGGATTGGCCGGCGCAATATTGAATCCTTGGCGGCCGTGAAAAAACCGTTGTCCCGCTTTGTGGGTTGCCAACCGAATGATCTTGGATTTGTCACCAACGCCACCGAGGGCGTGAACGCGGTTTTGCGCTCGCTGCATTTTGAAGCGGGCGACGAGTTGTTGACATGCGATCACGTGTACAACGCGGTGCGTCAAGCCATGAAATTTCGTGCGCAAGAAACTGGCGCGCGCGTGGTGGAAGTTCCAATCGCGTTGCCCGTGCGCGATCAAGACCACGCCATGAATTGCATATTGAACGCAATCACGCCGCGCACGCGCTTGATTGTGATTGATCACATTACAAGTCCGACCGCGTTGCGCTTTGATGTGCGCAAAATTATTGAAGCCGTCAAGGGAACTCGCGCGCAAGTGTTGGTGGATGGAGCGCACGCGCCTGGCGCGCTCACACTTTCGCTTGACACGTTGGGCGCGCATTTTTACGCCGCCAATTTGCACAAGTGGACCATGGCTCCGCGTGGCAGCGCGTTCGTGTGGGTCTCGCCTCAGTTTCAAAAAGACATTCATCCATGCATCATCAGCCATGAATTTGCAAATGGGTTCGCCGCTGAATTTGATTGGCAAGGAACGCGCGATCTGAGCGCGTGGAATTCAATTTCCGCCGCGCTGGCCTGGTTTGAAGAGCTTGGTTCGGAGCGCGTGTTGCACCACAATCATCAGTTGGCGTCGTGGGCGCATCAATTGTTGTGCGCTGAATTTTCTTTCGAGCCCATTTCGCCGTTGGATGGATCCATGCTCAGTTGCATGGCCAGTGTGCGCTTGCCAAAGTCGGTGCAAAGCAAGTTTGAAAATCCAGAGGCGTTTCAGAAGCAACTTTTGAATGTTGACCATATTGAAATTCCAATCTTTGAATGGAATAAACATTGGTTGTTGCGTGTCAGCGCAGCCATTCATAATGAACCAGCTCACTATGAGCGTCTGGTCGCGGCCCTGAAAAAATATTTGGCGTAGCGGAATTGTGTCGCGTCTAACATTGCCATCATGCCAAATTCAACTCCAGAACCTACAAAGCCAAACGATGTTTCGCTGCCAATTGCTGCGGTGGACGCATCGACCGAGCGTGCCGTGGAACAAAGCATTTACCAGCAACTTGGCGCGGAGAAATTTTGGGATATTGCCCGCGCTTTCTATGGGCGCGTAGACAAGCATGAACGCATGCGCCCGATTTTTCCAGCAGATTTACAAGAGCCCATCCGCAATCAAGCGGAGTTTCTTATTCAATATTTTGGTGGCCCGCAAACATACAGCGATCGCAAGGGACATCCGCGTTTGCGTATGCGCCACGCGCCGTTTCCAATTGACGTGACTATGCGCAATGACTGGGTGGATTGCATGCGCGGCGCGCTGGTTGATGCCGAAATTTCGGAGTTCATTGCCGCGCCCATGATGGCGTACTTTGAACGCACCGCGACATTCATGATGAACAGGCCTTGATCCGCATGCGGGTCTGAGTCCGGACGCAGACTTGAATTTCAGGAAATGCACGCAGCGCAATGAGCGCATTCACTTCAAGTTTCGCGTACCTACGCGTGTCTCATTGAGGATCTTTCAGCGGTCACCACGTTACTTGGGATTCTCAACCACCACGAGGTCTTTGCGTCCCAATTTCCTGACGGCTTTTTCAGCGTCCGCGCGCGTTTCAAATTCTCCCACATACACGATCCAAATCTTTTGACCGCTCTTTGATTTTGACGCCACAACTTTGGGCGCTTGGATTCCGTTTCGTGACGCGGCTTTGGAAATTTCCTTGGCGCGATTCTTGGCGCTAGTTTCCAGGATAAAACTTCCGGCTTGAATCACGAATGCATCTGAATCGACTTTCTTTCCCGCGCTTTTGCTAGCGGTCTTGGCAGAGGTATCGGCCGATGGTTTTGCGGGTTTGTCATCCGCAACTTTCGCCGGCTTCGCTGGTTTGGCCGGCTTGTCATCCGAGGCTTTGGCTGGTTTCTTGGGCTTTGCCACGGGTGGCGGACTGGAATCTTTTTCAAAGCCACTTGAAGCATCAGCGGCTTTGGAAGCAATGGTCACGCTATTTGTCGATACCGGACTGCTTGACGTCGAAAGTGCATTGCCATTCATGCTGATAGCAGGCTCAGCCATTGACAAAACTTTTCCAGCACGCGCCGGATCCCTGGATGCCGCGGCCAGATCCTTGGCGCGATTGCTGGCTTCACCAGTCAGTTTATTCGCAGCCGCGTCGTAATAATTCGCGGCGTCGGCGTAGCGCTTTTGGTGCACCATGACATCGCCAAGCATGACTTTGCTTTCACCCGCTGTTTCCGCGTCCATGCTTTGCTCTGAAATTTGAAAACGTGTTTGCGCTTCCGAAAAGTTTCCAAGTTGATACGCCGACAGGCCGGCGAGCAGGGCGGCTTGGTCGCGCAATGTGCCTGACGAATCATTTTGCACAACGCTGGCTTGCTCCAATGATTGCTTCCAATTTTTGGATTCGTAATTGGAGATGGCGCCATCAAGCCGGTCGGGCTGCGCGCTTTGACACGCCGTGGCGCTGACGACCGAAAGCAGCGCCGCACATCGAAGCAACTTTCCAAATATGGCGCACAAACGGCTGGCGCTTGACATTCGTGTTTGCGCGATTTCTGAACTCGCAATTTCGAATCCAGCAGCCTGGTCTTTCTTCGCGGCAACAAATTTGCGCGCGCGTGAAGTCAATGCAAAGAGCGAGTTGTCCAATGGAATTCCTTTCAAACAAGTTGAGGCAAGTTCTGTTCAATCAATCTCAGTCAAATCAGTGGCGCCGCGCATGCAGCCCGCCCAGTTTGAGAAGCGGTTTCTCTTGGCGTACTGTATCGCCACAAATGAAACTTCTGCTTGACATTCAGCGCCAACTTCTGCGGCATCCAGCGCATGTTTTTGTGCAAGATGACCAACGCCAGTGGAAAGGTTTCACATTGCTTGTGGCCGCGTGGCACATTGCGCGCGCCATTGAGCGAACCACTCAGCGGGAGCGGGTTGGAATCATGCTTCCCACAAGCGGTTTATTTCCTGCGGCGTTGTTGGCCACATGGATGCTTGGTAAGACCGCCGTACCGCTGAATTATTTATTGTCGCGCGACGATTTGGAATATGTCTGCCGCGACGCGGGCATTGATTGCGTCGTGACCGTCAAACCCATGCTTGAATTTATTGGTGGTCCGACCGCGTCCATGAAGCCGCTATTAATGGAGGACATGTCTTTCAAGGGGCTGCCGCCTGTGCGCCGCGCCAAGCGCCGTGGCGACGATGCCCTTGCGGTGTTGTTGTACACCAGCGGAACCAGCGGCAAGCCCAAGGGCGTGATGTTGAGTTGCGGAAATCTTGCCGCCAACATTGACCAAGTTGTGAACTGGGCCACATTCACGAACAAAGATATTTTGCTGGGCGTGTTGCCCCAATTTCATTCCTTTGGCTTGACCATACTCACGTTGTTGCCATTGGCAATCGCCGCCAAAGCCATCTACACCGCCAAGTTTGTCCCGCGCAAAATTCTGGAATTGGGCAAGCAACATCAAGCCACGGTTTTTGTTGCAATTCCATCCATGTATCACGCGCTGGCCGCGCAAAAGAGCGGTGGCAAGGAGCATTTGGGAATGTTGCGCTACGCCGTTAGTGGTGGCGAACCGTTGCCAGCGAGCGTAGCCAACGAGTTTTTTGAAAAGTTCGGCGTGAGAATTTCCGAGGGCTACGGTCTGACCGAAACGAGTCCCGTGACGAATTGGTGTTTGCCCGCGGAATATCGCGCGCGCAGTGTTGGCCGCGCGTTGCCGCGAGTGGAGCAATGGATTGTGGATGCTCAGGGCAACAGGCTTCCCCCCAATCAAGATGGAGAGATTCGCATGCGTGGTCCCAACATTATGCAGGGTTATTGGAATTTGCCGCAGGAAACCGCGCAGGCCTTTGACGAGAAAGGTTTTTTCCGCTCAGGCGACATGGGTCGATTTGATGACGACGGGCACTTGTACATCACGGGTCGCATCAAGGAAATGTTGATCATTGCTGGCGAAAATGTTTTTCCGCGCGAAATAGAAGAGGCGCTCAATCGACATCCCAGCGTGAAAGCCAGCGCCGTGATTGGCGCCGCCGATGAAAGCCGCGGGGAAACCGCTCTTGCGTTTGTGGAATTAAACGAAGGCTTTGCATTTGACGAAGCCGCACTACGCGGACACTGCCGGGAACATTTGGCGCAGTTCAAGGTGCCGCGCGCTATTCGAGCGCGCAAGGAATTGCCGCGCAATGCCACGGGGAAAATCATGCGGCGTTTGTTGACAAGCGACACCCCCAGCGATTTGTAAAAATATCCGCGATCTCAGCGATCACGCAACCAACGGTCATGTTGTGATTTGATCTTGATTGAAAGGCGCATCAATTACATGCGCCCCAACCCAGCAGCACTATTGAAACATCTCCGGCGTCCACTTGCCCAGAAGAATCAAGATCAGTTGGGCACAAGAAACAGACGCCGTAGTCAAGCAGAATGGCTGAGACATCTCCGCTGTCAATTTGCCCGTTTTGATCGAAATCACCAACGCAGCAACCACGAATGTCGCTGAGGGCCGTGATGCGCAAGGTGGCGAATCCAGTGGAATTTTCAAGCGACGCCAAGCGGATCAGATAGGTGGTGTCGCATTGTGTTTCAAACCGCATGTTGCTGCCACGATTGGGTTCGCAAAAAATACTGTCGTCAGAGCATTGCTCTAGCACAAGATTGTTGCATGAGCCAGAAAACAAATCCATTCGCGTGTCAAAATTCACGCCGCAGACATCAATTTGATAGTTGCTGTGGGTGCCAGCAGGTGGCGTCCAACGCAACCAGATATCGCCGCCCGTGGGCGTTGGATTGCTTGGGCAAGAAAATGCGGGCAAGCCCGCGGTTGATCCCAACAATGAAAGCGAAGTTGACCCCACGGAAACATCCAAAGGTGTCGCGCAAGAATCATTGCTTGGGCGAGGCGCTCCGCATGATTGCGCGGCCCAGATGGCGCAATCTTCATCCCAAGTTGTTTCACAGCACGAAGGAAGCGAAGCGCACACAACCGCGCAACACGCTGGATCTACGCAGCTTGGTGTTGTGTGCGTGGCAAAACAATTTCCCGTGGCGTTGGTACAGGGCAGGACGCATTTCGCCGAGGTTTCCATTTGAAACCAATAGGCGCCGTCATCACAATTAAATGACTGGCTTGAAATTATTCCGTTGGTTCCTGGCGCGACCACAACCCAATATTTAGCGGGCGCCACGCAGTTCCATTCGCGGCCAGGTGCGCAACCGGCTGCGTTCACCAAAACTTGGGCGCCTGGAAGCGAAGTCTCCGTCGCGTTTACGGCGGTCAAGGCGGCGAACACGGGGCGAATTGAAGAAAGTGTGATCGCCACTTTCACATAGCCATCGTTGTCCGTGTCGGCGTTGCGCAAATCCAGGTAGTACACATCGACATCCGTAATGGTGGTTCCGTCAATTGTGGTGAACAGTGAACCGCACATTGTGGTTTGCGCGCCAATGGTTTGCGCAGTATTTGGCAGGACCAAATCGGGTCGAATACTTGGATCATTTGAGCGAGCTCCGCATGCCTCAAGTTCATGGCTTGCATTCAGCGGGCACACCAATGTGCAAGCTGTATTGCACAAATCAGCAGCTAAGTAGACGCAGAAATCATCCCAAATCACATTGCAACATGTGGGCAAGCCTGCGCAAACCGATTCACAGCACACTGGATCGGAGCAACTGGAATTACCGTGCGGCACCAAGCAATCGCCGGCGGTTGGATCGCCACAACTCTTTGGCGGCGGCAACACACACAAATCTTGTGCTGACAATGCGCAGGTGAAGTCCCAAACGGCTTCGCAACAAAATGGATCAATGGCACACACAATTCCACAGCATGTCGCGTCCGCGCAAGACGCTTTGCCCCGTGAAATGAAACAGGAACCAAGCCCTGGAATTCCGCAGATTTCACATAATTGGTTAGCCATGTCCAAACAGTCGTCGTCCCAATTGGTCTCGCAGCAGTGCGGGGTGTAGCTGCACACATCGCTGCAGCATTTGATGTCAACGCATCCGTTGCCGACATGCACCGCGCCGCAATTACCAAAGCCACAGCCAATTTCATCCGCCAATGCTTGTGTGGCGAAAACAGACGCCATCAACGCAAGCGCAAGAAATCCAACTCGCGCTTTGTTTGTTGCAAGTGCTGAGAAGTGAGAAAATTTGAGAACTGATATTGCGTTTTTCAAATGTTTGATCGTGCGGTAGAAAACGCAACCACGAGCATTGCAATGATTGACATCAAGAACATCATGGCTCATTGGAACACTATAAGTCCGAACGAGGTTGAATCAAAGTTCCATAATTGATCGATTCAAGACTAAGAATCACACGGACCTGTGGAAAGCAGAATGATGGAAAGGTCGGCGGTGGATACTTCTCCGTCTTGGTCAATGTCTGTGGGACCGCCAATATTGCCCATATCCAGCAGGCAAAGCGCCACATCGGAGGTGTCGACTTCACCAGAATTGTCCAGATCCGCGGGGCAACTGCAAGAGACTGTGAAGATGGGGTCGATGGACAGAGTTATTGGCCCACCAGTGCCCCAGCCGCCGATGCGGATCAGCGCTGTTGCACCGCAATACATTTGAAATTCCGTGCGAGATCCAACTCCGTCACAAGCGTCATCGCTGCAGGCGAGCAAGTCGCCGCCACAATCCGCATACACCGCAAGACGCGAATCAAATGTTGGCGCGACGCATGTGCTTGCTTGAAAAATTCCAGACGCATTGGCGGTGAAACTGAACCACGCATCGTGGGTGAACGCCAAGCCCGCGCCCTCATCGCAACTGCTCGGAAGCCATGTTGGTTCCGTTGTGGCGTTGGTTGTGTCGGTGAAAATTTGACCGACGCCAATGGGCAGCGCCATGTCGCAGCGATCGTTTACCAAGCGCATGAGTGTGCATGGGGCAAGCGTGGCTTGAATGGTGTAGCGCGCGCGATCATCTTCACAAGAACAATTTTCAAACAGCAACGATCGAACTGTGATGCGAGTGATTCCGGCGGGCACGCACGTTTGCGTAATAGATGAACATCCATCCACGCCTTCGGCCAAAGTGGTGGGAGGACATTGATCATCCACAATGGCCACGCCAATTGAGCCCTTTGTCCACAATTCAATACGCAGCATTTGCGGCTCATCTAGAGAGATTTCAAACCAATCCACATCGCGTGATGTTTCACTGGACCACGCGCGACCACCCAATTTCAATCCTGGAATGAGTGTGCGAATATTCTGGATTGTGGTGCAATCCAGCGGAAGGCCAAATTCACACGGGGTGAGTTCCTCAATATCGGCAGTGGGCACATCGCATGCACTGGTTGCGCGGCAGGCTTCACACAACACGCTTGCTTCCAAGGCGCATCGTTCATCCCATGACATTGAGCAACAAAATGGATCGAGTTGGCAAACCGTGTCGTTGCAATCTTGGCTCATGCAGCCTTTGCCATCATGGGCGCTGCAACATGGACCGTCTTGCGCCTGCGCGGTTGAAAGTGCATAGCACAACGCCAGGGTCAGAAGGAGCAGGGCGTTGCAATATGTCAACGGTTGCTTATGAGGGTGGCGCATGATTAAGCCTTGTTGCACTTTGCATTTGCAAGAAATTGTGTGACTACGCATAAATTCGGACAGCTTTCCATTTTGTTTGAGTAAGCATGCGATGTGGCGATTCATCGGGGGCTCCATTTCTCCGCAAATTGCGGTGAACGCATCATGGGCATACGCCAAGGTCACTTTTGAAATTGCTGCCTTTTTTCTTCATGATTTTCAAATAAATAATTTGGAAGTCAATCCCGCTTCACAGTGTTCTGGACGCCATTTTTTGTGTGGGTAAGTGGTGCATGGATGCGCATCGTGCTACCGTTGCAACTTCAGCGCCCGCAATTGTTGCACGCTTCGCACCATTTGGAGTTAACTCAATGCCTATTTCTGTTGGATCTAAAGCGCCCGCCTTCGCTCTGCCCTGCCAACCTGGTCAAGTGGTGGATTTGGCTTCAGTCATTGGCCACGAAAAAGTAGTCTTGTTATTTTTCCCATTGGCTTTCAGTCCAGTATGCACCGAAGAATTATGCCACTTTCGCGACGCATGGAGCAAACTCAGCGCCATGAATTGCAAAGTCTTTGGCGTGAGCGTGGACTCGCCATTTGTCACGGCCAAGTTTCGCGAAATGGAGAAACTTCCATTTCCGTTGCTGAGTGATTTCAACAAGGATGTGTCGCGCGCATACGGCGCGTTGCATGAAGATTTAATGGGTCTCAAGGGCGTTTCTAAGCGATCGGCGTTCGTGATCGACGCAACTGGACATGTGAAGTATGTGTCGATCAGCGAAGACCCGCGCGTTCAAGTTGATTTTGTTTCCATTGAAAAAGCCGTCCAATCATGCTGAAATTGTTTCTTGCAGTGTTGATCTTGCTTGGAGTCGCCATGCCACTGGATGGATGCAGTGGAGGTGGACCATCGCCCGTCATGGCAATTCGTCGCCTGTCGACACTTGGAACCAAAGCTGATGCCGAAAATTCATCGATTGATCAAGGCCAGGTTTTAGACTTGGAAAATTCACTCGATCGATCCATTGCGGTTGGCGAGGAATTTAAAGTTGCCCTTGAATCAAACGCGGGCACGGGCTACGAGTGGCAATGTCTACTGGCAACAGATCCATTTATTGGGGTTGATATTCCGCCAGAGACCGCGCCTGTGGACACGGGTGTTGTAGGCGGACGAGTGCGCACCATTTTTGTCTTGCATGGCAAAAGTGTGGGAACTGTGAAGGTGACCTTTGTGCTTGTGCGTTCTTGGGAAAAAAATGTGGCCCCTTCCAAGACATTGACTTTGACATTGACCGTGCAAGAAGTGGCCGCCCCGCCCAAGTAATGGCTGATCCACATGAGGAACTCATTCCATGCCTCGCTTGGGAATTGCGCGAAGTCATTGAATTTGCTTGTATTCGGCTTCACAATGGTTGCAATTTGTTTGGTGGGGGGCGTCTTTGTAGAAACAATTCCCGTTGCGCAGGCGCAAGAAATGAAGACTCAGGACAAAGCGGCGCCGTCGAATGCAACGGTTCCAATCACGGTTCCTGCTGCTCCACCTGCGCCCGTCGGCTTCCAGGTGATGACCATAGATCTTGGCTGCGGTTGCGATCGAAATACTTTGACCGATCAAGAGCGCCTGTCACGCGCGAAAAAAATGATCGAAGATTTTCCAGCGGACATTATTTTTATCGCGCGTGGTGATTGCGTGGCGCCGGCGCTTGCTGCAGCGACTCATCGAAATTGGATCGCGCTTCCCGCTGTGGCGGCGGGCGCTGGAGTAATCACAACTTGGTCGCAATCGCCTGCTGTAGAAGGTGAAATGTGGAAAGGACTTGGCGTGCGGTTGGCCGCGTCGAATGGACGTGAAGTGGTTGCGTTTGCGATTGCATTTCCATTTTCCCCTTATCAGCCTTATCAACTTTCTGGCGTGCCCCATGATGAGCAACCTTTTTTAAATTCCGCCGAGGCCGCGGCAAGTAGCGCGAATACCACTCGCGGTTTGCAAAGCGAAAAACTGGCCGTGGCCGCGCGCGCCGCAACCGCAGCTGGATTTGCCGTGATCGCCGCGGGAATGGTGAACGAGCCCAGCGCTGGCGATTGGTGCGACCAAGCCGTTGCCGCCGAATTATGTCCAATGCGTGTGGCGTGGCCGTGCGTGGTCGCCTTGGAGCGCTCCGGCCTACGCGATGCCTTTCGCGCCGCGAAACCTCAGGTTGTTCTTTCGCCTGGCGCCACGTGGCCCACGATCATGCTGAAGCGCGATCGATCCGATCGCGTTGATTTTATTTTCACCAACACGCGGCTTCATTGCCAATCGATTGAAATTCTTGGCGAGAGCGGCGCTGTGAGTCCGCGAAATCCCAAGCCGCTCGCAGGTGGTTTGCCAGGCGAGCACCGCGCGCTGCTTGGCCATTTTCAATGGAGCGAAACTTCATCCGTGAAGTGATCGCGGACTACTAAAATATTTTTGCTTCCGCGCAGCACGTTCACACGCGCCACCATTTCCTGCGCAGGACAAACCGAAAAAAGCGGGAGACGAGACTTGAACTCGCGACTTGCAGCTTGGAAGGCTGCCGCTCTACCACTGAGCTACTCCCGCAGTGAGAGTCAAAGTGTACGGTCTTGGCAGAATTATGGCGCGTCACATTTTGTTGCCACGCAATACGGCAGGTTTACATTTGGGCTTAGCCCAAAACGCTGGGCAAGATGGGGTACAGCCAGCGAATGAACGTGTTCAGAAATTGCGCCAGCACCAAATTCAGCACAACAATAGCCATGAAACTTGCAACAAAGCTCGCCGTGGCCGCTTGCCCAACGCCAGCGGCGCCAGGGCGACAATTGAAGCCTTTGTAGCACGAAACCAGTCCAATCGCGGCGCCAAAGAACACGCTCTTGAACAAGCCGCCAAACGGCTCCCTCCAGGAAACAAATTGCGCCGTCCAGTACCAATAGTCTGATCCGCTGACGCCAAAAACTTTCACGGTGATAAGCCACGCGCCCAAGCTTCCAAGCATGTTGGAATACATGGTCAGAATTGGCGTCATGATGGTGCACGCCAGTACCCGCGGCACAACCAGTTGCTGCATTGGATCGGTGCCCATGGCGCGCATGGCGTCCAGCTGTTCTGTGACGCGCATGGTTCCCAATTCCGCCGCAAGCGCACAACCAACGCGGCCAGCAACCATGACCGCCGCAAGCACTGGTCCAATTTGTTTCACCACGCTCATATTGATAATTCCGCCCAAGCGATCCTCTTGACCAAGCGCCGCGAATTGGTTGAACCCTTCAAGCGCAAGAATCATGCCGATGAACGCGCCCGTGATCGCCACCACTGGAATGCTGAGCACGCCAACCGCGAATAGTTGCGGAGCAAGCAATCGCCACCGAAAACTTTTGGCAGGGCGCATGACAATGCGGTGCGCCGTGATGGCCACAAAATCCGCGAAATGGCCGAATCCGCAAATTGCTTGCACAACTTGCGAGCCAAAGAATGTGATTGCGTTGACGCTGTTCAACGGGGCGAGCATAGCCGCCACAGTGTGGTTGACGGTGGTGGTGTTCGCTGTGACCCGCTCTTCAAAATATTGCCATGCACCTCTTAGGCAAACAAAAACCCCTCGGCCATGAGACCGAGGGGTTTGTAAACATCAAACTTATTGTGCGGCTTTCAAAGCCGCGTCATTCTTACTCGCATTTACCAGTGCTCAAGAGACACAGTGATACGTCGCCAGAGTCAACTTCACCTGAACCGTCCAAGTCACCGAAACAACCATTTCCATTGCCTGGGCAACCGAAGTTGGTTTGACCAACACGGTCAGTAATAGTGTCAGGATTTGTGATGTCACGCACGCCCGCCCACCACAGATTGGCAGGGAAGCAACGGTAAATGTGCATGGCAATTCCATCCTTGGTCGGTGGAATGCGTGGCGCATACCACCATTCTTCACTGGTGCTTGTTGGAGCAGGATGCACCGTCTTCACAATCGAAATGGCATCGTTGACGCTGGACCATGGAGCTGTATCCAAGGTTCCGTTATCGTCAGTGTCCAAGTCAGTGTTCAACAGTCCACTAAATCCATTGACAAGCATCACTGTCAGATTGTCATCATTCTCCATGTTCAAAGTTGCAACCTGGAGATCGCCTGGGTAATCCAAGGCGATACCGTCTTGCGGAGGAGTTCCAGTTGTGGTCTTCAGTGTGATGACAAAGAAACCAGTTGGACCCACGACTTGACCAGTCAACGGAACCACGCACTCAATGGCGCCAGACTTCAAGTTGGTGGTTACGCCACCAGCCGTGACTGAGGCATCACCAAGAATGATCACGGTCAGGGCATCCAAACTTGCGCCTGGAGTTCCAGCGATTTCAATGTACTCGTTGGCGTCAGTTGCTCCAGCGGTTACTTCGTCAAAGCGGGCTTCGTTCAAGTACGCATTTGGCAAGCTTCCACCGCAGGCGGTGAGAGTACCGGTGGCTGTTACGCAGGTTTCATCCCAAATCACGCTGCAGCAACTTGGGGCTACTGCGCACACTGCTTCACAACAAGGCATGTTGTTGCAGTGAGCGTTGTCATGCGGAGTCAGGCAGTCGCCCGCGCCGGAATCACCACAGCTGAAAATCTGTCCCAAAGAGCAGTCAGCGTTGGCGGCCCGTGGCGTGTCGTAGCCAACGGTCACAGCGCTTGCACCCATGGTCCATGTTCCAGCGCTTGCACAGCGATAGACATGCTCTGGAAGGCGATCGATACCAATGTTGTTGTGCGGACCAACAACATTGGCGGAGTACGCCGCGCCAGAAGTCAATGGATCAGTGTTGCCATCAGTCAAACTAATGGAGTCAATGAGTGAGATCCATGGACTTGAATTCAAAGTTCCGTCATTGTCGGTATCAAGATCTGATGTCGTGGAACCATAGAAGTTCCAAGCCAACATGATCGTGATGGTTCCAGACTTGTCAAAGACCAGACCGCCACCGGAATTAAAGTTGGTGGTGACTCCAGGAATGTTGAAATTATTTTCGGTGATCAAGAACTTGCCCGATGAGTCAAGTTGCAGACCATCCAATTTCACAGTTGAGTCAACAAAGCCACGGTAATCGTATGGTGTTCCACCCGCTCCAATGATGACCAGACTGACGCCATTGAGCGACGCGTTGGCAGGACCAGAAATTTCCAGATACTGGTTCAGCGGCAAGTTGTCGTTGCGAGTTGGCTCATCAAAGGTGCGAATTTCGCTCAGTTGAATGGCTGGTGGGTTGCCGCCTTGTAAGCAGTAACCGAAGGATGTATCTGAGCAAGTCTGATCCCAAGCCGTGCTGCAGCAAGCTGGCAACAATGAGCAGACGGTGGCGCAGCAATTTGCGTTGTTGCAACCTGGATCAAGATGGGTGGTGAAGCAACTGCTGGCGCCTGAACCACAGTTGGAGCATTCTGGATTTGCAGCGCCTGGAGAATCCAAGTTTGCTGAACCAGCTGCAACGGGATCAAAGAAGCCCAACTTCCAAGAGCCTTGCGGTGAGCAGCGATAGAACATGGTTCCAGGATAAATGGTGTCTGGCAGAGTTCGTGGAACACTTGCTCCAGATTCCATGACTGGCGTGTACCACCACTCGCTTGTCACAGGGGCGGCGGCAGTTGTGTTGCAAACAGCCAAGCCTTCAACAACACTGCTCCATGGGGTGAGTTCAAGAACGCCGTCGTCGTTGGTGTCCAAGTCTTGAGCCAATGTACCTGTGAAATTGCGAACAATTAAGTGCGTCACATTGTCACTGTTTTCAAACACCATTGCCGCAGACTGAAGATTTCCAGCTTTGCCAAAGACAATACCGTCTTGTCCACTGGCCTTGCTTGTAATCAGGAAGAGACCGTTAGCGGGCATGGTCTGTCCAGTGAGTGGAATCACGCATTCAAGGACACCGGACTTGGTGGTTGTTGTTCCATCACCAATCACGATGTAGGTAAGTGAACTGAGATCAGCGCCAGGCTGACCTGAAAGCTCCGCGTATTCATCGTTGTCGGTGCCTTGTTGATCGATACGAACTTCATTGAGTTGAACGACCACGGTGCTTGTGGAGCAAACAGGGTTGGCAACACCAGGGGTGTCGCTTGTCGCGGAAACATCGGCGAAACCAATGCCCCATGCGCCTGTGTCTTCGCAGCGTTGTGCCTTGCTTGGAAAGGCGCCACCGTCTGGGCCAACCTTGGTTGTGCTGTAGACATAGTCGCTAAACAGACCGTCTTGTGTGCTGCTTGCAACAAACGCAACGGATGAGGAAATGCTTGACCAGAAAGTTGTGTCAAGCACGCCGTTAAAATCGGTGTCAACAATTGAGCCAACTCCGCCAGTGAAATCTTTCACAAGCATGAATGTCTTGTTGTTGTCAGCTTGGAAATCCAAGAATGAGAAAAGGTCTGGTGTTGTGAGCGAGTACGTGGGCTCAGCGACAACGTAGTAGCCGCTTGAAGGAATAAGGCCTGACAATTGAATCGCGCTTTCGATGTATCCGTTCTGCGCTGGTGCGGTGGCGAAATCATCGTTGCCAATGACAAGCAGGGTGTAGGTGGAAAGATCTGTTCCAGCTACGCCTTTAATCTCGGCGTAAATCTGGGTGTCGATACCGGTTTGTTGAACGCGGATTTCATTGATGTTCTGCGCAAACGCCGCGGAAGATGTTGCTAACAGGAGTCCAGCGATGAGGTTGGTTCGCATAATGTGGGGCCCTAGTGAATGCAATTACACCATCCGGTGCCTGAGAATCCTTCTCAGGCGATGAAACCGGCGGTGAATTACTTACACCACCATACTCCGCTTTCTGATAAATCCAAATTGAAAGTTGCTAAATCATGAAATCATTTTGCTTTGTGAACGGAATCTGAACCATTCATTTTTGATTTATTCGTCTTTACAAGTGTGAATAAGAGGATTGTCAGTAGCCCGATAACAGAAGCGGCGACCCATTTATTTTGGATCGCCGCCTTGAAATACATATTTGAGTTTGCGGTGCGAACCGCAAGCTGCACTTACTTGGTGGGTTCGTCGTCGTTGCTTTTAGCGCGAACCGGCGCCGCACTCTTGGAGGACGAAGCCGCAGGAGGGAGCTCCGTTGGATCGCCACCCGCGATAATAGGAATAGTCATTGGACTTAAGAAAATTTCAACGCGGCGGTTGGCGGCGGCACCATTGGCACCGTTGGCAACCACTGGTCGATATTCGCCGTAGCCGGCGACTTGCATGCGGTTGGCGGCAACGCCATCGGACACAAGCGCATCACGCACGCTGATGGCGCGATGCGCCGACAGATACATATTGGTTGGATGCTGCGCTGCGACGCGACGAATTGGAACGTTGTCGGTGTGACCAACAACTTTCACTTCGAATTGTTGCGCAATTGATTGATTCAAAATGCCAGCGAGTTTGTCAACCAAAGTTTTTGCCGCTGGCTTGATGGCGACCGAGCCAGAATCAAATGTGAAGTCGCTTGAGAAGCGCAACATTCCTGTGCGCGCGTCGAAGGTCAACACATCTGGATATTGCGCAGCCAAATCAGCGAGCGCTTTATTCAACTCCGCAGGAAGGGGACCAACGCCCATTTCACCAACTTGTTTGAGAAGGCGTTCGTAATCGGCAAGCAATTTATCGATGTCGCCCTTGGCTCCATTGCGAAGGCCGGCGAGTGCTTCAAGGTCGGCCGCCGCCGCGGCCATTTGCGCGCGAAGACGTTCTTCATTTGTGCGCGCCGTTTGCAAATCACTTTGCGTGGCCAACAATGTTTGTTCTTGACCGCGGTATGCAGTCAACAGATCGTCATACTTCTGTTGAGGAACGCATGCGGCAAACAATACAGGGACAAGTGCAATGAACGTGATTCGCTTCCAGGCCATCGAAGGTTCTCCAGTAAGTGGGTCGAATGCGATTTCTAGCGATCGCTTAAGGCGGAGAGTGTAGCGCAAGTGGGTGAAACGCGACGAGGCGAAACGAGTTTAATTCGCAATGCGTGAGGCTTGAAGAGACGCGACACTTAGCCACGGGGGTTGGTTGGTCGGCGATAAACTTGTACTTATGGTTGACCTAAGCAAATTCAAACCTAGGCTTGGGACAACTCTTGGTGGTTACGTATATTTGAAGTTTCACTCATGAAATAGTGAATCCAAGTTTTCAGAGTCATTCAACCGATAGGTAAAAGAGAACCGTGTCGACAGAGCAAACCCAACAACCCAATGTGGATATTGATTTGAAGCAAGTCGCCGCGAAGGCGGGACCTTATCCAACAACTGCGTATCGATTTGTGCGCGAAGGATTGTCCCGAACGGTGGAAAGGTCTCAAGGGTTGGATTCTTCGGAGGCAGATCGGCATATTTCTGGACAACAATTATGCATGGGCTTGCGTGAATTCGCCATTGAGCGCTACGGTTTGTTGGCGCCAGTGGTGTTGCAAAGTTGGCATGTGCATCGAACAGATGATTTTGGACGCATTGTGTTCGCCATGATCGACGCTGGCTTGCTCAGCAAAACCCCGCAAGATTCATTTGAAGATTTCCGTGGCGTATTTGATTTTGGCGAGGCCTTCAGCCGCGACCGATTGATCAACGCCATGAACCACCGCTGAAGCAAGGGTGCTTCGCTGAACATGCGCGACCTTGTCCGAATGTTGAAATTGAAATGTGAAATCATCGCCAGAGTCGGTGGAATCGTTTAGCATTCGCCCCATGCCCGACGAACAAGACACAACGCGTCTGTCCAAATTGCACTTGTGGCAAATTCAAGGTGTTCGAGACGCGCTTGTCATTGCAATGTTTGTTGTGATTTTCTACGCCGGCTACGCCATGCGTTCCGTCACGGTGCCGTTGTTAATCGCGTTTGGTTTGGCGTACTTGGTGGAGCCAATAGTGGAAAGTGTGTGCCGTCGTATGCGCATGTCCAGGCCTGCGGCGGTTGGAACCATCATGGCGACCGCTGGTTTGGGATTGCTTGTGGCATTGGTGATCGCGGTGCCAATTGTGATTGGTCAAAGCGTTTCATTTGTTGAATCATTTCGCAGCGGCCGTTTCAACTCGGTGATTGACCGAGCGCAGGCGGTCGTGCCGGAACCGTATCAAGATCAAGTGCAAAAGATTCGCTTGTGGTTCAGCGAAAATGTTGGTTCTGGTAGCGGCATTGCTGAAAGCGATCCGAAGTCAACCGTGATAAGTGGCGAAACCGCGGACACTGCGCATGCAAAGGCGACATCACGCGCAATTGATTCAAAGGCGCAAGATTCCGCCGCGGTTGTCAATTCAAATTCTGCCGCACAAGCGGCGGCAAAGTCCGTGTCGGATAAATCATCCGCAAAATTGGTCAGCCAAGCGTCCATTGATATCGCGGTTGAGGAGGCTTTGAACAAGCGCGGCTATTTTGGCGCGCAGCCAGGTGGAGCATTTTCATGGACCAACATGTTTGGCTCAAGCGTGCAGGGCGTGCTGGCCACGGCGCTTGAATTTCTCACGGTTGGATTCTTGATCGCGTTGATTCCGTTTTACTTTTGGTTTTTCTCGGTCAGCTTCCCATCGGCCATCGCAAAATTGCGCGCCTTGATTCCAGAGAAACACCGTGATGGAACAGTGAAGTTGATTGTGGAGATGGATCACGCGGTGAGCGGATTTGTGCGCGGAAGAATTGTGATTAGCTTGATCATGGCGATCATGTTCGCCATTGGTTGGAAGGTGTGCGGCGTTCCGTACGCCATTACGCTGGGCTTGGTGATTGGTTTATTTAGCGTGGTGCCGTATCTCAGCGCGGTGGGATTGCCAATCGCCATTGGCCTGTTGATTGTTGACCAACTTGTGTTGCCCGAGGAGGCGCGCATGAGTTGGATGTGGATTGTGGTTGGCCCGTCGCTGGTGTATGCGATCGTGCAATTATTAGAGGGATATGTGCTGATTCCCGTGATCGCTGGACGTGCCACTGACTTGGGTCCCGTGAGTATTTTTGTGGCTGTTCTTGCGGGCGCCGCGCTTGCGGGCGTGTACGGAATGTTGCTCAGCATTCCAGTTGCAGCGTGCCTGAAGATTTACGGGCGCGAAGTGATCATGCCGCGCGTGAAAGCGTGGAGCAGTGGCGAGGCCGACGATTTGTTACCCCTGAATTAGCGCTTTTTGCGCGACTTAAATTTGCTCTTGATGCTTTCAGTGTGAGTGGATTTGCGTCCCATCAACGCGCCAAGATTTGGCATGCCGCCTGGTCCACCTGAAGCCATGTCTTTCATGGCTTTCATTTTTCCAAACGCACCAAGGCCCGCCAGTTGCGTGGTCATTTTTTGCATGACCTCAAATTGCTTCACAAGTTTGCCCACTTCCGCGATGGTGGAACCACTGCCCGCGGCAATGCGGCGAGCGCGGCTTTTCTGTTGATCAACGCAGCGCACATCCTTGCGCTCGGCGGCGGTCATGCTGCGGGCAATGCCTTCAATGCGATCAAGTTGCTTGTCATCCACATTGACATCTTTCATCATGGATCCGACGCCTGGAAGCATGCCCAAAATTTGTTTCATGGGACCCATGCGTCGCAGTGATTTCAGTTGCGACAGAAAATCATCCATGGTGAACTGGCCTTTGGCCATGCGTTCGGCCATGCGCTCGGCTTCATCTTGGTCGACTTCTTTTTGCGCCTTTTCCACCAGGCTGACCACGTCGCCCATGCCCAACATGCGGCCGGCAATGCGCTCTGGATGGAATGGTTCAAGCGCGTCAAAGCGTTCGCCCACACCCACGAAAAGAATGGGCGCGCCGGTGACATATTTCACGCTGAGCGCGGCGCCGCCACGACTGTCGGAGTCGAACTTGCTGAGAATGATGCCATCGACATGCAATTGCTCATGGAAAGATTTCGCCGCGATGAGCGCGTCTTGACCGGCCATGGAATCAACAACCAACAATGTTTGATGCGCCTCGGTGGCGCGGCGAACGCCTTGCAGTTCACGCATGAGCGTGTCATCCACATGCAAGCGACCCGCGGTGTCGACAATGAGCGTGTCAAAGCGGCCTTCACGCGCTGCGCGGTATGCGCGTTGCGCCACGCCAACCGCCACGCCAACGGCTTTGCCATACTCCGCGCACTTGTCGGGTTCACCAAAGAAAGCCACGCGTGCTCCGCCTTTGCCTTCGGCGGCAACTTGCTCGGTGACGATGCGCAATTGTTCAACGGCGGCGGGTCGTTGCAGATCGCATGCTGCAACTAAAACGCTTCGGCCTTGCTCACGCAGGCGCGCCGCCAATTTTCCAGCGGTTGTTGTTTTGCCCGCGCCTTGCAAACCGCACAACAGAACCACGGTGGGTCCAGGCGTGACAGACATGATGTTGGGATCCACTGGCCCCATCAAACTCACAAGTTTTTTGTGGACCAAACCGACAATTTCCTGCGCGGGGTTGAGGCTCTTGGTGACATCGCTGCCAATGGCTTCTTGCACAACGGAGTCGCAGAAGTCGCGCACCACTTCAACATGCACGTCGGCTTCAAGCAACGCGGTGCGGACATCCGCCATGGCCTCGCGCACATTCTCTTCGGTGATTTTTCCGCGGCCAGAAAGCCGTCGAAGCGCGCCGCCTAATTTTTCTGAGAGTGATTCAAACATGATTGGGGAATCCTAGGCGAAAGTCGCTTTGAAGCAGGACGCAATAAAGAATGAAGACCG
>CAIUGT010000106.1 GCA_903898755.1 uncultured bacterium
CCAATTGGGAATATCAAAACCTTGAAATGGTTTCTGTTGCGGACATGCCTGAACCCATGTCCGCCTGCACTCGGCAAATGCTTGAAATTGCGCGGCGAATTGTTGGAAATTCAGCTGCTCAGAACTTGCAGTGAAATGCAAGCGCGCACTGTGATTGCAAATTTGCGCATGCAATCAGCGGCAATGGAAATTCAATGTGAAGTTCAGCGCGGTGAGATTTGATCTGCAGATGCCAAATTCAAATCCAGAAGCGGCGCTGAATCCACCCATCGCACAACACCCAACTTGTTTGAAATAATTTGGCTGGCAGTGCGTCGCAGAACAATGGCCGCTTGCTCGTTGAACGTTGCGTCCACGCTTCCAAGCATTTCGCCGGGGCTGAGCAAATCCACAAATCCTTTTGTTTTGGCGATCAGCGAAAGATTGCTTCCAGTCATGCGCAGTTGCATGTCCGTTTCACCAGGCGTGCCACGCGGCCATGCAAATCCGCCGCCGCCATACATGCCGACTTCACCCTTGGAAAAAACAAGAAGTCGAATTGACACGTTGGTGGTGGTGGGATCAAGCGGCGTGTAGCCAGGTCGCGGCTCCCATAGCAATTGAATGTTGATCACTTGGCCGGTCAAGTCGCCAGCCGCGGCAAGTTCCTCGGGTGTGAAGTCGCTCAAGAAGAATGTGGTCTGTGCTGGCTCAACTGTGTAAACGCATTGCTTGGGTTCAAACGAAAGTTTGATTGGATTGGGCGCAAGGCCCGCGGTGGTCAATGATGTTCCCTTGGACCACGGCCACTGAATGCTGTAGCAGCCTTGCAACGCGCAGGCAATTGTGAATGTGGCCGCAAGCGCAAAAGTTTTGTGTGGCGAGTTTTTCAAAGTGGTTGTTCTGAAATTGGTGAAGTCACATTGGTGGGTGCCAGCAGCGGTGCGCTGATTCCCAATGTGCTGAAGATATTGCGTTCTGTGATTGCGCGCAGAGACGCCGGGCTGAGGCGTGGTCCAGCCTCGTTTGCCCAGCGATTCACAGTCAAAATGCTTTGCAACGCGGCGCTTGGCGTGTGAAATGGAAATCCGCTGCCTGGCAAAATTTGTTCCAACACTCCAAGTGATTGCGCGTCAGCCAGCGCCGGCAACAATCGCCAAGGGCGCGCAACCAGCATGGATGTTTCGGTGAACAGTTGCGGATAACGAGTCAGCATGGCCAAACATTCATCCGTCCATGGCCAGCCGAATCCGCCGATGACAATTTTTAATTTTGGAAATTGCCGCGCCGGTTCATCCCACGCGCTTGGTCGGCCAAAATCAATTGGCGCCGATCCAATGGACGCGCCCAATGGCAGCGAGATCACGGGTTGACCTTCGGCTTCGCAGCGTTCCCACAATTTCATGGCTGTTGGATGCGATGGATGCATTCCTTGCGCAGCGGGAGAAACGCATATTCCCTGCAAGTTGAAAGAGCGCGCGACGGCGAGTTGCTGACTCCAATCGGGCGCCAGTGGATCGATGCCCGCGAAACCAACAAGTCGAAATGGATCGCGCGCGACGGCCGCAGCGATGTCCGCGTGCGGAACGCACACGCCAAGAGTGACGCAATGAATGCCGCACACAATGGCGCCACTGAGTGGGCGAACGGCTTCCGCAAGCGTGTCAAAGCTGGTGTCAAGGCGGCTCCATCCAGAATGCGCGTCGGTGGCAAAGCGGCCTTCAAGCGCGGGCCGAAGCAATTCGGAGTGATTCCACGCGTAGGTGAGCGAATCAAATGGCATTGGTGAATTTCATCATACGAGAGGACGCGTGGCCAGCGTGAGGGCGCATGTGCCAAATGTCAGCGAGTGGCATTTGATGTTTTGAAAGCCAGAAGCCGCGGCAAATTGAGCAATTCCTTGTGGCGAAAGAAATGTGGCCACGCTGCGCGGCAAATACTTGTAGGCGCCGGAGCGATCGCGCGCGATCAGTGTCGCGGTGAACGGCATGATGCGCTCGGTATAAAGGTTGTGAAAAAATCGCACAAACTTTGATTGTGGTTGATCAAATTCAAGTATGGCCAGCACGCCGCCTGGACGAAGAACGCGAAAAAATTCCGCGATGGCTTGATCGGGGCTTGAAACATTGCGCAGTCCAAACGCAATCGTGACCGCGTCGAATGTCGCGTTGTCGAATGCAAGTTTGGTGGCGTCGGCGTTGACATAGCGAATACGATCGCTTGAATTATTGTGCTTGCTCGACTTGATCTTTGCAATCTCCAACATGGCTGGCGTGTAGTCGCCGCCAGTGGTGTTGGCGCCAGCCTTATAAAACAATTCCGTGAGGTCGCCCGTGCCGCAGGCCACATCAAGAATTTTTTTGTCGCGTAGTGAACCCAAGCGCGCGGACACTTCACGCACAGTGCGCTTGCGCCAAGATTGATCCAGACCAAACGAATGAATGCGATTGTTCAAGTCGTAACTTGGCGCGATGGCGCTGAACATGCTTTGCACGCGCGTCGCCTTTTGCGGATTGGCGTGCGGGTCGCTCTGTAATTGATCTGGAGTCCATGATGGACCAGCATTTGTCATGGCTTTGATCCTACGGTCAGTTGCCGTGTATTTCGTTACCGCGTGGTCACGCTTAAAAACAGTGTTTTTAGGCTGAAATAAGGGGCTGTGTGTCGCATAACTCATGGCGCAGGTTCCGATATTCATTTATCAACAAGTGTTGGCGATGGCGTGCGCATGCATCCGATTTGTTCTCGCCGCGCGGAGCCGCGGTGAAGCAACTCGATTCGCTCGACATGAGGTCTACACGAATCACTTTGGAAGACACAACCATGAACGCAACTCAGAACATCAATTCAACTTCAGAACTTAAAGCCGAATTCGCGCCAGACATGATTATCGATCGGCTTCTTCCAAAATTAATTGAAGGCAATCGCGAGGATGTTCGCGCCATCATTGCGCGCGGTTTGGCTGGCGGAGTGTCAAGCGAAATCATGGCGGAGTGCGTGGCGTGGCCCATTCACGAGACGCTTCATAAACTTTCACGCAAAGATCAAATTGAGCAAGTGGCTTTCAACTATGCAACCCGCGCGTTGCGCAATGTGGTTGATCATTTGCAACTTGGTTACCAACGTCAGCAACGCAATGGCCAGCGTGTGATCTTGTTCTGCGGGCCAAATGAGAATGAGGATTTGGGCGGGCAACTCGCTGCGGATTTGCTTGAAGCCGCAGGATTTGAAGTGACATTTGGCGGCGGCGGCGTGTCGCATGACGAAATTTTGGGCGAGGTTCATCAGCGTCGGCCAGATTTCTTGGTGCTCTTCGCATCGGCGGCAAGCGACGCGCCAAGCATTCGCGCCATTATTGACTCGGTCAAAGGCGTGAACGCGCTGCCAGGCATGGAAATTGTTGTGGGTGGCGGGGTGTTCAATCGCGCCGATGGTTTGGCCGAGGAAATTGGCGCAAGTCGTATTGCAAAAAGTCCAGCGCATCTTGTGTCCACGTTGCAAGAACCTAAAAAGGAAATTGCGCGCTCGCCAGTGGCAAGCGCTTCCAAGCAGCCATCAATCGATGCGTCGGCGTGCAGCTCTGGCAAGCAACGATCGCTGCGCGCGGTGGCGTGAGCATTGAAAGTCACGCGTATCGCTGCGCGAGGTGGGGCGAGCAGAAATTGATTTGCAATGATCTTTGCGACTCCGCGCCTTGATCGTGATACGTTTTGGTGGCAACGCGCGCTCGATTAGAATCATTCAACGTGACGCTTATCAAGCAAACAGAATTTCCACCTCTCGCCGAAGCCTTGTTAAAAGCCTCGCGCCACAAATGCGCGGCGGTGTTGACCAAGGCGTTGAAAGAAATTCCACGCGGCGCAACCATTTGCGTTGCCGCAAGTGGCGGGGCGGATTCAACCGCGTTGGCGCTGTTGACCAAGGCGGTGTTGCGACGTGGACAGTGGAACATGTGTCTTGCCACCGTGAATCACAATTTGCGCCATGAGGCGCAGGGCGAAGCAGAGTTCGCGCAACGATTGGCTGCGTGGATGGATGTTCCGTGCAGCGTGTTGCAGGTTCATCCCGCTGCTGGCGCTGGCGTTGCTCATCGCGCGCGTAAACATAGGTACGAGGCGCTGAGTCAAGCGGCGCAGAAAGCGGGGGCTGTCGCTCTTCTTACGGCGCATCATGCGCAAGATCAACTTGAAACCATGCTTCTGCGTTTGGCCCGTGGTGCTGGACCAAAAGCGATAGGCGGAATGCGCGCGCGGCGAAAATTAAAAACTGGAGTGGTGCTGCTGCGGCCACTGCTTGAAGTGTCGCGTGACGAGTTGCGCGCGCTCTTAACACATGCACAAATTCCGTGGCGAGAAGACCCCACCAACGCGGATCAGACCAAGCCGCGCGCTCGAATTCGCGCGCACATTCTTCCGGTGCTTGAGACCATTCATAAAGGCGCGTCGGTTCGCGCAAGCCGCGCGGGCAGGCGCCTGCGTGAAAGTGGTCGATTGCTAGAGAAAACCGCGCAAGCCGTCATGACTGGAGCTGGTCCGTGGCCACGCGAACATTTGCGCGCGCATGGACCCGCGCTTCTTGCCACGGCGCTGAAGCGCTTTGACATTGAAGCGAACGAGCGTGAATTAGAAGCGGCGGTTGCCGCCATACGCGACCAAGTGAGCAAGCCGCGCGTGTTTCAAGTTGGAAAAAATTCATTCAGCGTGAGCGCGCATTCTGTTCGGCTGAACGCATGCAAATAAGTTTGCGCGCTTTCAATTCTTGAAAATCCAATCGCATTGGAAATTGTTCAGCGCTTCGCGCTCGAATGTGTTTGGAAATTTTTTGTGACCAAGCATCAGATTATTGAGTACGTTTTGTCAACGTCTTAACGAAACTGCAACGTCGCTTCCAAACTTTCTCGATTGTCCGTATCAATGCAAACGCGTTTCACAATGCCATTCTCAATGGACATCAATATGGGCGTTCCCACGACGTATTCAGGGCCTTTGATGAACGACGTCTCGATGCACTCGGTGCACGGATTTGGCAACTCGGACGCGGGATTGGTGTCTGGAATGGAAATCAACAATGTGGGAGCGGGAAGTTTCACCATGAAATGTTTTTCAAGCACCTCATGGCAGTGGTCACAATCTTTTCGAAAGAACATGACAATCCATCGACCTTGCTCCAAATTCGCGGGCAGTGGTTGTTGAATCAACGCAGCCAATGGTTGCGATCGCAGTGGCTTGCCAACCCATTGCTCCACTTGCGGCATGTAATAGGGCTGCAATTGGGCGGGTGGTTTGGGCCATGCGCTTGATGACGTACTGGATGTCGCAGTTGCGGGAGTTTGCGCTGGCAATTGCTTCGAAGTGGGAGTGGTTGCGCTTGTGTTTGCAGTAGTCGTTGGGGTCGTTGTCGATGGCGCAGGAATTGTTGTCGAGGCAGTTGCTGTGCTTGTTGGCGGCGCGTTTTCAATAGGTTGCGCCTGCACCATCATCTTTGCGGGCAAACCGAAAGTGATCGCCACCGCGAACGCGCTTGCGGCAACCCACGCGCCAGCAAGCGCGCCAGTTGTTTTGGCTTGTCTTGTTGCGTGTTTGGGCTTGAAGAACAGAACGCACGCCAACAACGTGCCATCAATAATCAATACAACGATGGGTGGCGGGCCTTTGCTTCCAAAGCATCCGCAACTTGCGTCGCCTGAAATCACCACGCTTACAAGAATGGCGACAAACAGTGTCAGCACCAACGCGGCGATCGCTCGGCTGAATCGCGGCAGCAAAATCATAGCTGCGGCCAAAGTGAATTCCATCGAAATAGTGCCACGAAGCGCAATATCAAAGAAGCGCGTCAAGTCAGCCTCCGCACTCATGCCAACAACTTTGGCAATCCCTGAGTAGACGGCGCGCACTTGCTTGGGCAACAACGCCGGTGTTCCATCAAATAATTTCACCAACGCGCCGGTGAACAACCACGCGGGAACAATTCCGCGGCACATGATGGTTCCAAAGAGTGATCCTGTTCGCGCGGCAGAAGCGCTACTTGAAGAGTTGTGCGAATCGCCAGTTGCATGATCAGATGATGGATTGGAAGTTGTCATTGTTCCTTATGTCAGCGCCGCAAGGTCGCTGGAAAAAGTGTGTGCATATGTTTGAAAGAGTCATGTGAAAGCCATCAACGCACAGGCGCGCTGAAGTGTTCGCACGCCTCGCACAAGATATGCATGATCATTTGATGCGCCTCTTGAATGGCGCCGCCATCCACGCCATCAATCACAAGCGCGTGCGTGAAGTGCGCCAACGCTGGACCACCGTCGCGGCCAAGAAGACCAAGCGTGGACATGTTCAGGCGCTTGGCCTCATCTAGAACGCGCAGCAAGTTGGGACTTTTGCCACTGGTGGAAAACACAACCAGCAAATCGCCGGCGCGTCCCAGCGCTTCCAGTTGGCGCGCGAACACCTGTTCAAAGCCAAAATCATTGGCAATGCAGGTCAGCGCGGTTGGGTCGGCGCACAAACAAATAGCCCTCAGCGCGGCGCGATTTATTTTGTAGCGGCCGGTCAATTCCTCCGCCAAGTGCAGCGCCTCAGCGGCGGAACCACCATTGCCGCAAGTGAACACCGTTCCGCCAGCTTTGAGCGTGTTGGTCAGCAACTCAATCGCAGTGTTCAGGCGCGTCTTTTGCGCGGACAGGGCGTCAATAGCTTTGCGGCTTTCTGACAAACGCAGATCAATCATTGCGGAGTGGTCCATGTGTGGGCAATGCTACGGTGACTTTGGTGGTTTGTGTTTCCACTCTTTGAATCCAGTGCCGCGAGTGTGGCGAACAAGATCATGTCGCATGTCACGAACATTTGCCGCATGTATTTCGGCATGTCAGCGCGCATGCCTCAGTGTAAAGTTGACCTACAGTTTGCCTCCTCCATGTCCACATTGAATCAACGAAGTGAAATGCCCGTGTCCGCCGATGAATTGTCGGCGTGGCATTTTCGTGAAGGCGCTCTGACGCGTTTAATCCCTCCGTGGGAAAACGCGCGGGTGATTCGCACTTCCGGTCCGCTTGCCAATGGCAGCTTGGTTGTGATTGAGTTGCGCAAGGGTCCCGTGAAAATTCACTGGCACGCCATTCATGACCGCGTGGAGCCGGGCAAAGGCTTTCGCGACACGCAGCAGAAGGGCCCGTTTCACAAATGGGTACACGAGCATCGCTTTCAGCCGCTTGAATCTGGAAAGAGCACGCTGGAAGATTGCGTGAATTATCAAGAGCCATTTCCGCCGTTTGGCCGTTGGTTTGGCGCTGGATTTATTCGCGGCGAACTTGATAGGCAATTTCAATTTCGTCACGCGCGCACGTTCAATGATTTGCGCCGAGGCGCGGAGAGACCAAGTCGTTCCACTAAAAGCGTGGCTATCAGCGGCGCCACTGGAATGGTGGGGCGCCAACTTGCTGGTTTCTTAAGTTGCGCCGGCGATAGCGTGCGGCGCATTGTTCGCACAACAAAAGGCGCGCGTGACGGCGATATTTTGTGGAATCAAACCAGCGGCGAATTTGATCTTGCAAAGTTGGAAGGCTGCGAAGCTGTGGTGCATTTGGCTGGTGAAAATATCGCGGGCGGTCGCTGGACCGAGCAGCGCAAGAAACTCATTCTCTCCAGCCGAGTTGATGGAACACGGCAGTTGTGCCAAGCGCTTGCGCGTTTGAAAAATAAACCCAAGGTGTTGATCTGCGCCAGCGGAGTTGGCTTTTACGGCGCGGGCGATGACAAACAATTTGATGAAACTTCCGCGCTTGGCAAGGGATTTCTAGCGCAAATTTGCAAGGAATGGGAGTCGGCAACGCAAGCCGCAAGCGACGCGGGTATTCGTGTTGTGAACATGCGCATTGGCATTGTCATCAGCGCGCAAGGCGGCGTGCTTGCGAAATTGCTCACACCATTTCTGTTGGGCGCGGGCGGTCCAATAGCAGGCGGCCGTCAAGGCATGAGCTGGATCGCGCTGGATGATTTGATCGCCGCGATCACATTTGCGATTGACAATGAAAATATTTCTGGCGCGCTCAACGCCACCGCGCCCACGCCGCTATCCAACCGCGACTTTGGGAGCGTGCTTGCGCGCGTGCTGCATCGGCCATTCTTGGCGCCGCTTCCGGCATTTGTTGTGCGCGCCATCTTTGGCGAGATGGGCGAAGAATTACTTTTGCAGGGCGCGTTTGTGCAACCAAAGAAATTGCTGGATCATGGATTCCGTTTTGACTTTCCAAAATTGGAATCCGTGTTGCGATTTGAATTGGGCAGAATGAAAAAGAATTCGACTTCAACCACGGAAAAATAATGAGCGCGACTATTGTTTGGTTTCAACTTGATTTGCGACTTGATGATCAACCCGCATTGGGTTTTGCCGTGGCCGCTGGCAACGCCGTGATTCCGGTGTATTGCCTAGACATTGCGCGCGAAGGCAAATGGGCGCCCGCTGGCGCAAGCAAGTGGTGGCTGCATGAATCCCTTAAATCGCTTGACGCATCGCTGCGCGTCAAGGGTTCGCGCTTGATCTTGCGCAGTGGCGACACTGTGAAAGAGTTAATGGCGCTTGCCAAAGAAAGTGGCGCCACATCAATCGCTTTCAACCGCCGCTACGAGCCATGGGTGCGCGAGCAAGAAGAAGCATTGCAAACCGCTGCGCAGTCGCGCGGAATTTCGCTGCATCGTTTTGAATCTTCATTGTTGTTTAATCCCGATGTCATTCGCACAGGCAGCGGGTTGGCCTATAAAGTATTCACGCCATTCTGGAAAAATTGTCGCTCGCTTGCCGCGCCGGATGCGCCGCGCGCCGCGCCATCAAAAATTACGCCGCCAACGCAATGGCCTAGCTCGCTTGAATTGTCGGATTTAAAATTGCTGCCCAACAAGCCGTGGATCAAAGGCCTTGCCGATGCATGGACGCCTGGCGAGGCTGGCGGCGCGGCCAACGTGCGCGCATTTTTAAAGCAAGCGGTTGGCGACTACAGCGTGGGCCGCGATGTTCCAGGCGTTCGCGGCACAAGTTTGTTGAGCGCGCATTTGCACTTTGGTGAAATTTCCGTGCGCCGCGTGTGGCTGGCAACGCAAACGCGCATGAGCGATGAGACAAAAACATTTCGCGACAACGCCGACAAATTTCGCGCCGAGCTTGGCTGGCGCGACTTTGGATACAACGTGCTGAGCAATTTTCCGCGCACCGCCAATGAGCCACTGCGCTCGGAATTTAAGGAATTTCCGTGGCAAGAAAACGCCGCGCATTTACGCGCGTGGCAGCGCGGCATGACGGGCTACCCATTGATCGACGCCGGCATGCGCCAGTTGTATGCCACGGGTTGGATGCACAACCGCGTGCGCATGAATGTGAGCAGTTTCTTGGTGAAACATTTGCGCCAGCATTGGCTGCGCGGCGCCGAATGGTTTTGGGAAACCTTGGTCGACGCGGACCTGGCCAGCAATTCCTTGGGCTGGCAGTGGAGCGCTGGTTGCGGCGCCGATGCCGCGCCGTACTTTCGCATCTTCAATCCAATTTTGCAGGGCGAAAAGTTTGATCCACAAGGCGACTATGTGAAGCGCTGGGTCCCGGAATTAAAAAACCTCACGCCCAAATTTATTCATCAACCGTGGAACGCTTCAAGCGAAGAATTGCAGATGGCGGGGGTTGAACTTGGGAAAAATTATCCGCGTCCAATTGTTGATCATGTCCAAGCGCGCAACGGCGCGTTGGCCGCTCTAAAAATGTGCAACGCATCACGCGGCGCCGCGCTTGATGCGGAGTGATCCTGCGTGTTCGTTTCCCACAATGAATATTTTCAATGCGCCACCGCGCCCTAGCATGTATCCACTCCCATGAACGCACCATCAACTCCCTCAATTCCCAAGCGCTCACGACTGCGTCCTCGCACACTCATTGGCATCTTGATCGCTGCGGGTAGCGCGGTGACGGTCATTGGTTGCGTGCGACAATCAGGCAAGGTTATTTATTTTCACGAGGCAGAATTGCCGCAGGGATGGCCGCTCTTGACTGAAGTCGGCGTGGTCGAAGTGAAGGAATATCCACAGTACCGCGAGGCAGTGGTGACCAAGAATGATGGCGCGGGCAGCGACGAAAAGATGGGACCTATGTTCGGCACGCTGTTCAGTCACATCTCGAAGAACGATATTCCAATGACATCTCCAGTTGAGATGGAATATTCACAACAGGATTCGCGTGCGATGACTTCGATGGCGTTTCTCTATCGCACGAGTGAAACGGGAACTCTGGGAAACGACGGACAAGTCGTTGTGCGCGAAGTCGCGCCGCGCACATATGCGAGTGTTGGTGTTCGCGGCAGTTATAACGACAAGAACTTCGAACAAGGATTGGCGATCGTCAATGCTTGGATCGCCGCGAATCCGCAGTGGCGCGCTGATGGCACGCCGCGATTCTTTGGTTACAACAGCCCTTTCATTCTTTGGTTTTGGAAGTACGGCGAAGTGCAAGTGCCAGTCGTTGCAAGCGCGAAGACTTCATCGTGATTGGAAATCCCTCTGAAGGTGTTCGCATCCAATAGTTGTTGGCGGCGGCGATTGTTGCAAACACGCTTACGCCACTTATTTAATGCAACAACGCGCTATGCGGTTGATCATCGCGCTGCGGATTGCGCCGCCATCGCCACCATTCACGAAGCGCCAGCAACGAAGCCAAGCCCGCCACCGCGAGCACGCACCACACTACATTCACTCCGCCGCCGAGGGCAACGCCCGCCAAACTTGCGATGGGGCCAAGTAAATATCCGCCGCCAACCAGCGCTTCAAAAGTTCCGGCGTCGCCCACATCGCCGTGGCCAACACTGAGCGCGTAATACAAACTTGCGTAATACAAAATCGCTTGTCCCGCGCCGAACGCCATCAAACCAATGGCAAGCACCGGAAGTGAATTGGCAAGCACTGCCGCGGCAAAACCAATGGTCATCAACGCGGCGCCAACCGCAAGCGTGCTCCAGCGGCCATGCCAAAAGTGAAGCCGCCACATGCCGGTGATGGTGATCACGCGCATGGTCAGCCATGTCGCCGCAACAGGCGTGGCCATAACTGGAATCACTTCAATGCGGTCAATCACATACGGCAGAAGTGGAAGCAGCGCTCCAATGAGCAAGTACGAAGTTGGAATAAGAAATCGCGACGCGCTTCGCAGTGGTCGATACACCGCGGGAATAAACATGGCGTGCGGCGCATCCGATGGCGGCGCTGGATTTTTTGGAAACCAGCGCAAACACATTCCCGCGATGAGGCAGCACGGGCCAATCGCCAAGATGACGATGCGTGATTGATCGGTCAGAAACAGCGGCGCCATGAGGTAGAACGCGATCGCCACCGCGGCGGTCCATGTGACATTGAACAAGCCAATGCTTGCTCGCAGCGCGTGTCCATGTCGGCCCGCGGATAGAAAACTTTCAATGGACGCCCACATGATCGCGCCCACAATGCTGGTGACAAGCGCCGTGATGATGATGCCGGGCACGCCAAAGAACAGCGGTAGTGGGCACACCAAGGCTTGCGCCCAGAGTGTGGCTTGAATCACGCCGCGCGGCGAAAGGTGTCCGCGCAAACTTTTGACAATGCGTCCGCAGTTGTACGCCGCTGCGATGTAGACCACGGCCTCCATAATCGCCAACGCAAGATTTTCCGACTTTGTGAAATGAAAGTCATGCTCGGTCACAAATGGAAGCGCGTTCCATAGGGAGCCAGTTCCAAGCGAGCACGCGAAAGTCAGCACTAATAAAGCCACAAGTGGAGTGGGGCGTGTGGCAGCGGTGGTGGCGCTTGATTCTGGCGCGGGTTGTGGCTGCGTGCTCAAACTTTCGGACATGCAAGCAAGCATACGAACATGGCGTGTCAACGCGACGATGAATAAGTGTGCGCGATTTGAAAGTCTCGCTCATTCAAGTTTGTAATTCATGGGCGAGTGTTACAATTTTCAACGGCTTGCCTACTTGAGTTGTGACGCAGGTCGTTGGAATTTTTTTGTCCTTGTAGCTCAACTGGATAGAGCGTCGCCCTCCGAAGGCGAAGGTTGTGCGTTCGACCCGCACCAAGGACGTTTCTTGTAGTCGTGTTAGCCTGCGCGCATGCAACTTGCTGAATTTCAAAAACGAATTCGTGA
>CAIUGT010000107.1 GCA_903898755.1 uncultured bacterium
GCGCTGGTTCACCACCACATTCGCAAAGCCAGACGTTGTCAGCGGTCCCATTTCCATTGTGTGCGAAGGACTTTCGTACGGACACGTTTTACTCAATGGGAAAATAGTGGGGGACTACAACACGCAGAATGAGCGCGCGCGTATTGAGCTTCCAACGGAAACCATGCCAGCCACCAACACCTTGAGCATTTTTGATGTGCAAGGCCGTTCGCCCGCCAGCGTGAAATTATCTTTCACGCAGTGATGATGTTGCGTCGCCACGCATTCTTTCATTTCATATTCAAAATCTGCGTGGTTTGAACGTTACTTCCACTTTGCCAGAGCTATCACGCTCGCGTTTGTGCGGGTAATGCATCAACAAAAACGCACGCATGCGAATGCGCTTGTTTACGAATGCAGGCATAAATCTTTTTTTACAGAGCAGCCGTCACTCCGAGCTTTGCGGGTGCCACGTAGTTTTATATTCCACCACGCCACCAAACGCGTCGGGGCCATCACATGTTGCGCTTGACCAATCGTGTCGATCGTCAAGAATGCGAACGCGCTTGAAGTTGTCCGCGCCTTGCTCGCGCAACACGGTGGCTTGCGCGTTGTTCACCGCGGCAACAACGCCATCAATTTCGCGGTGGCTTGCAAATGGTTTCAGCAATTCATCGCGGAACCCCGTGAGCAAATTAAACACACCCGCCGGCACATCGGAAGATGGCATGCTTTCCGCCATCAGCAACGCGGGCAGCGGCAAACTTTCGCTTGCCAACACAATCACGGCATTGCCAGCGCACAAAGCGGGTAGCCATATGGATACAAAACCAAGAAGCGGCGCTTCTTCCGGCGCGATGATTCCAAGCACGCCCACCGATTCCGGCGCCGTGAAATTCCAGTACGGCGCCGCGACCGAATTTTGGTTGCCCAGCACGCTTCCCATTTTGTCGGCCCAACCCGCGAAGCAAATTGTTCGATCAATGGCGGCGTCCACTTCGGCGCGCGCGTTCTTGGCGCTGGCACCCGTGGTCTCGCGCAGCGCCGCGGCTAATTCATCGGCGCGGCCTTCAATCATCTCCGCAAGGCGATACACAATCTGTCCGCGTAAATATGGCGTAGCCGCGGCCCAAGATGGTTGCGCGGCTTTCGCAGCTTCAACGGCTTCGCGCAAATCCTTGCGACTTGCGGTGCACAACTGCGCCAACACTCCGCCGTCTTTGTCATGAAGCGGATGCGTGCGGCCACTTTCACCGCGCGGAAACGCGCCCTTGATGAAAAGTTTGTGTGTCTTAAGAACTGTCAGGCGACTTTCAGTCATGTGTGTTTCTTTCAAAGCGTTCAGCAAGCAATAATGTGAATGTCATTTCAACGCGCGCAATTTCAGTGCGCCAAATATTCCAGCAATCCTTGTCGACCACCCTCGCGTCCAAAGCCACTTTCTTTCATGCCACCAAACGGACTCGCGGCGTCGAACAAATTAAATCCGTTGCACCACACCACGCCCGCGCGCAATCTGCGCGCAACATCAAACATCTTGGCGCTTTTCTCCGTCCAAATGCCGGCGCTTAAACCAAACGGCGTGTCGTTGGCGCGCGCAACGGCTTCATCCACCGTGCGGAAAGTCATTAAGCACACCACTGGTCCAAAAATTTCCTCGCGCGCAACAACATGTGCTGGTTGCACTCCGCCAAGCGCGGTTGGCTTGCACCAAAAACCCTTCTTGGGAATTTCGCCAACACCACACTCGTGAACAACCGCGCCTTCATTGCGCGCAATTTTCACGTAGCCCGCAATGCGCTTCAGTTGCGCCGCGGAATTGATCGCGCCAATATCCGTGTTCTTATCCATGGGGTCGCCCATGCGCAGCGACGCCATGCGATGCAAAAGTTTCGCCTGAAAAATGTCCGCGATGGATTCCTCAACAAGCAATCGACTGCCCGCGCAACACACTTGTCCTTGGTTGTAGAAAATTCCAAGCACGGCGCTTTCAACCGCTTGATCAATGGCCGCATCGGCGAAAATAAGTTGCGCGCCCTTGCCGCCAAGTTCCATGGTGAGGCGCACAGGTCTGCCCGCGCAACCTTTCACAATGCCGCGGCCAACTTCGGTGCTGCCCGTGAACGCAATCTTGTCAAAGCCTTCATGTTGCGCGATGGCTTTGCCAGCCTCGGGGCCACCCGTGACAATATTCACAACGCCCGGCGGAAAATCACAATCGCGAAATAGTTCCGCCAACCGCAGCGCCGTCAATGGCGTGGTCTCCGCGGGCTTCAGCACGCAGGTGTTGCCGCACGCAAGCGCAGGCGCCAATTTCCACGCGGCCATCATCAGCGGAAAGTTCCACGGAATAATTTGTCCGCACACTCCAACTGGTCCGGGCTCATGTCCACCAGCAACCGCGTAACGCAACTTGTCGCACCAGCCCGCGTGGTAGAAAAAATGTTTCGCCGACTCCGGAATATCCGCGTCGCGACTTTCCTTAATGGGCTTGCCGTTGTTCAGCGTCTCCAGCACGGAAAATTCGCGCGCGCGTTCCTGCAACTTTCGCGCCACACGAAACAGCAACTTGCCGCGCTCGCCGGCCTTCATGCGCGACCAACCACGCAGCGCCTTGCGCGCCGCCTTGTACGCCTTGTCCACATCGCTTTTGCCAGCTTCGGCCACGCGCGTCAAATGCTCTTCCGTTGCGGGATTGATCACATTCATGGTGCGCCCGCTTTTGGCCGGCACAAACTTGCCATCTATATATAGACCGTGATCGGCATTTATTTCGGGGCGGAAACTTTCAGGAGCGGGGGCGTAATCCCACTTGGCTGCTTTAGGCGATGGCGTGGCTGTTGACACGCAAGCACTTTAGCGCAAAACCCCACAAATTTGGGGATGAACGCAGCTGTTTAAAAATTTGCATCGGGTGCGTCCACGGCGCTGATTTAGTCGAATCCCTTGGTATGAAACTCACCCTCATCACGCTTGTTTTTTGTTCCATGACCGCATGCGCCACGAAAAATGATTCGACTTCTAGCAGTGCTGCTGCAACGACCGCGACAACTTCGAATGCAACTGCCGCACCAGCAAGCGCCACAACGACAAGCACCATGTCAAACGCAAGCGCAACTGTAAGCGCAAACGCAAACCCAACCGCAATCACTTGGCCACTTCGCGCCCCGACAAGTGGCAGCGCCGTTCGCCTAAGTGGCGACGCGCCAATTCCTGAAGAAGTAAAAGAAGGCTGGGTCTGCGGCGACTATGAAATTGAAGCGCCGCTTCCAGTTGGATACGCGCCGCCAACTCCGCCGCGCTGCATGGAGATAAAGTCCTATCCACTTGTCCGCCGCGCAGAAATCACCAGCACTGGCAAAACCAACGCTGGCGCCAACAGAAGTTTTTGGCCGCTCTTCCAACACATTCAAAAGCGCGGCATTGCCATGACTAGTCCAGTTGAAATGGATTACACCGGCATGAGCGATGACAAAGGCAATCTCAGCGATGAGCGCGGTTCATGGACCATGAGTTTTCTGTATCGCACGCCGGACATGGGCGAAACTGGTCCAGCCGAAAGTAATGTGCAAGTGAAGGATTTGCCACCCATGACCGTGATTAGTCTGGGCATGCAGGGCAATTACGGATTGAAGCAAGTCAACACCGCACTCGACAAGTTGCGCGACGCGCTTGCCAAGCAAGATCAGTGGGTTGTCGCGGGGGAGCCTCGCGCCTTGAATTACAACGGCCCGCAAATTGAAGCGGGCTATCGCTGGAGCGAGATTCAGATTCCGGTGAAGCCCAGTATGCGGTGACTAGAATCACGCTAATTTGCGATTTTATCCTTAAAAATAGGGAATTTTGCAGTTGAATCACTTGAAATCCATGGTATATTAAAACTGTAATATTGACAACAATAATGTCAATATTACAGTTTGGATAAACCATGACCGCCAAAGGAATTCACCAGAAAAACCGCCTGTTTTTGGAGCGACTTCATCGCGAGGTGGTAACCCCATTCACTGTGAGCACTGTTAGCAACGCATTTCAAATTTCACTGCCCAACACCCGGCATCTCCTACGCCAATTGGCGGCAAGTGGCTGGCTTTCACGTGTTCGCCGCGGTCTGTACACCACGGTTCCACTTGGAGCAACACAACCCGCACTGTGGAAAGAAGATCCCTGGCGAACGGCCTCGGTTGTTTTTGCGCCCAGTTACATCGGCGGCTGGAGCGCGTGTGAACATTGGAAACTAACAGAGCAAATCTTTCGCACCGTTGTTGTGATGAGCGGCAAGCCACTGCGTGAAACAGAAATTGAAATTCAGGGGACACCATTTCGTCTGAAGCATTGTCCACTGCGGTCGCATTTTGGAACACGCGTTGTATGGCGCGATCAAATGAAAGTGAATGTTTCTGATCCCTCGCGCACCATAATTGACATATTGGATGACCCCAGTCTTGGCGGCGGCATTACCCATGTCACAAACGTGTTCAGTGAATATTTTTCAAGCCCGCATCGCGATGTCCAACTGCTGATTCAGTACGGCGATCGACTTGGCAATCGAGCCGTATTTAAGAGGCTTGGTTTCATTGTTGAGCATCTTGGTATTTCTTGCCCCACATTGATTCGGGAATGTCTCAAGCGTGTCAGCAAAGGACTTTCAATGTTGGATCCAAGCGTTCCAATTGTTGATCACTCCATTACGAACGCTAGCGCAACAACTGGAGCGCGAGTTCGTATTACAAAGCGATGGGGGCTTCGTATCAATGTGCAATTATTGCCTCAGAGCCACACATGATTGGTCGTATTGACATTGAGCAACGAGTGCGCGAGTGGAATTTGCGCGCGGATATTGTCGAGAAGGATTATGTTCTTGGTTGGTTGCTTTGGGGTATTGGCACCGAACCCGTCTTCCGCGAAACATGGGCGTTCAAGGGCGGCACCTGTTTAAAAAAATGTTTCTTGAACACATTCCGCTTCTCAGAGGATCTGGATTTCACAATTCTGCCAAGTGGTCCCGTTGCGCCTAAGGTGGTGAGCCCGGCGCTTCAACGCGTGTTGACGCGAGTGTCTGAAGTATCTGGTATAGATTTTTCACAGAAGGAACCGCTGCTGAAGGCGCACGAATCTGGTCTCTATACGCGTTGCACTATTTACTTCGCTGGGCCGCGAGGCGCCCCCAATGTTGGAAGCGTTCGCCTTGATTTGATCGCATCGGAAAAAATTGTTCGCCCCACCCAGTGGCGATCCATCGACCATCCATATCAAGATCAACTGCCATTGCCCGCAACCATATTGTGTTATTCATTTGCCGAGGTCTTCGCTGAAAAGTTGCGAGCGCTGGGTGAGCGCGCTCGTCCGCGGGATCTATATGACGTTGTCAGTTTATTTCGGCAACATTCCCATGCCAGCAATGCGAAAGAAATCCTTGACATATTGCGGGAAAAGTGCGCCGTGAAAAATATTCAAATGCCATCGCTTGAAACAATTCGCAATCCATTGCGCGAGTCGCAGGCGCGCGCCGAGTGGAACAATATGCTCGCGCATCAGTTGCCGGCCCTTTCGCCATTTGATGAATTTTGGAATCAATTGCCTGATGTATTTGCGTGGCTTCAGTCAGAGGACTGACTTGATGACCCAACACGCTTCACCATTCTGCACGCCACCAGCGCAGCCACCAACGCCGCCACAAAAAATAAATTGGCGTACTGAACTTCCGTGTAATGCTTGCTGTGCATAATTTCTGGCACAAACCCTGGCACCACTTGCAGCAGCGCGCCGCATCCCACGCCCGCCAAATTAATCACGCCAACGGTGGTGGCGGTCAGGCGCGTGGGCAACGCGCGGCAACCAATTTCAAATGCAAGCACACTGCTGGCAACGCCCAGGCCAATCAATCCAACATTTATCGCGCTCACCCATAACGGTGGATCAAAGATGCGCGGTAAATCTGGTCCCAACAAAATGCGCGGCTTCATCCACACAAGCAGCGTGATCAGAGTGAGCCATAAACCCCATTTCAGCGGGCGTTCTGGTCCAAATTTGCCGCCCAACCAACCGGTCAACGGCGCGCCCAATCCAACGCCAACAAAGAATGCCGTTGAAATAAAACTCGCTTGATTGGGTAACAAGTCCCACGCCAACGCAAGTTGCTGGTTCCACATTGATCCAAATCCAAATACGGTTCCGCATCCGCCACCATAAATCACCGCCGCCAAACGCACCTCGCGCGACTTCAACACGGTGCGCAAGCCGCCGTGGGTAATAGTCGCACTCTTAATCGCGGCCGCGGCGCCAAACCATTTGCGCGGTAGACACACAAATGCAATCGCCGCAAGCGGCAGTGCCACCAACGCGGCCGCTTGCATAGTGCCGCGCCATCCAATGATTGGTTGCAATTGCGACGCTCCAATATTTCCAATCACTCCGCCCAATCCAAATCCAACATCGGCAAGACCCATCATGAATGGAAACATGCTGGCCGGCAGTCCGCGCCGCGCCGCCATGCCGATAGATGGAAACGCAAACGCCGCGGCAACGCCCATGAGCATGCGCGCGCCAACCGCGCCTATGAATGTGTGTGAGTGCGAAAAATAAATTGAGCCCGCACCAACGCATACGCACGCCGCAGGCACCAACCATGTCGCGCCAAATCGATCAAGCAACACGCCCGCTGGAATTTGCATGCAGGCGTACGTAGCCAAGAAAGCCGCGGAAATAACGGTCATTTGTATTGCTGACACACCCAAGTCGGCGCCCACAAAGTCGGACAATGGCACCAACATGGTTTGCACGGTGAGTTGGTACACCATGAATCCAAGCGCCGCGAAGTACGCGGCAAATGCCAACGCGCGTGATGGAAAAATAGAAGCGGGGGTGTTCATATTTTTTAAATGGGTTCATTCTTGTGTGTGCGCGCCGTACTTTAGCAAGCGTAATAGCGACGTCCCTCATCGTCCGCCGCCGTATGTGAAACGCATGAATATGAACCGTGCTCTTCACTAAACTGCCCATGTGTCCGCGCCAATACACTCAGCTTCAACTAACGCCGCGCAACCAGCCGCCCAATCTGTTTCGCAACCCGCCGCGCAACCCACGCTGTTCACTATCGGCCACTCCAACCACACACTGGAAAAATTCATTCGCCTGCTGAAGCAACACAACATCACCGCCATCGCGGACGTGCGCAGCATTCCATTCAGCCGATTTAATCCGCACTTCAACCGCGAGGCGCTTGAAGCCAGCCTGCGTCGCGAAAATATTTCATACGTGCACATGGGGCAGCAACTTGGCGCGCGCCGCGACGAGCCTGAATGTTTTGTGGGCAAGCAAGCCAACTATGAACTTGTGGCGCAACTACCAAGTTTCCGCGCCGGCATTGCGCGACTGCTTGTCGGTTCGCAGCAGCAGCGAATTGCCCTTATGTGCGCGGAAAAAGATCCCATCACTTGCCACCGAACCGTGTTGATTACGCGCGCCTTTCGCCACGGCGCCATCACCGTGTCGCACATTCTTGACAGCGGCCAACTTGAAAGCGCCGCCGCCGCCGAAGAGCGCATGATGGACGCCACCCAAACTCCGCGCGACGATTTATTTCAGAGCAAGGAAGACTTGATCAACGCCGCCTACACCAAACTTGGCAAGGAACTTGCCTGGGTGAATGAAAGCGATGACGCCGCGGACACAGCCATTCATTAACCAACCCATGCGTTGGCTTACTTCATGAAACCGCGCCCCCCGACGGATAAACGGACTCTTCCGAAATACTGAAAAGTTGTCCGAATTTATTTCCATTCAATGTTGGCCATTCTTGCAAATTTCCATTGAAACAACAGTGAATCGAACTACTCTTCACCCATGCAAAGACTCCTGAGTGCGGGTGTGGTTTTATTCATGGCCACCACAGCCATGGCGCAAGTTCACAACAAGGTTTTGTTTGACGCCACCAAAGCGCAAATGGCAGCCAACGCCGACTGGGTGATTGATGCAAGCACATACAACATTGGCACTGGCACCGGCGGCGCCATGACCGTTGGCGCGGGCAATGAGGCCAATCCTTCGCGCTATCCATCGCCTGCGCAAAGTGGAATTACTTCTACAACCGCGGAAACATATTGGAAGGGCGCGTCTTCCTCGTGGGCAGTTGCGCTTGTGAAGCAAGGCTTCACTGTGGAAACACTTCCAGTTGGCGCGCGACTTACTTTTGGCGACGCCACCAACGCGCAAGATCTTTCCACCTACGGAATTTTTATCACCATTGAACCCAACATTAAATACACCACGGCCGAGAAGACCGCCATTGTGAAGTTTGTCGCGGCGGGCGGCGGTTTCTTCATGGTGGCTGATCACACCAGTTCCGATCGCAACAGCGACACTTTTGATTCGCTGGAAGTGCTCAACGATGTGGTGAACAGCAACGGCATTGCCAGCAATGTTTTTGGAATCACATTCAACGCGCTCAATTATTCGGTGACCAGCAGCACTGTTTCTACGCTCGCCACGGATCCACTTATTCACGGCGCAGCTGGCGCGGTTGCGCAAATGAAATACAGCGCGGGCACCACCATGACGGTGAACAATACCGCTGCCAAGGGTTCAATCTTTCGAACAAGTTCGCGCAGCAACAGCGATGTCATGGCTGCGTACGCAACCTATGGCGCTGGCAAAATTGCCGCGTGTGGTGACTCGTCCCCATTTGATGATGGCACTGGCGACACCGGCGACACGCTGTATTTCGGTTGGACCGATGTCAGTGGCGATCACGCGCAACTTGCCATCAACGCGTGCCTGTGGATGAATCCGCCCGTGGCCGCGCCACCATGTCCGTCTGATTTAAGCGGCGACCTTACGGTTGGCAGCGACGACATAAGTTTAATGCTGTTGGATTGGGGTTCTTGCGCTAATTGCTCCGCTGATTTAAGCGGCGACAATTCCGTGGGCAGCGACGATCTGAGTTTGCTGCTTTTGGATTGGGGTCCTTGTTAAGACCTGGTTGATTTGCGCGACGCACCACAGAAAATATATTGACGACTCATCGGCGGCGCCCGCCCCTACATGCATTTACGCATGTTCTTCTTGCGCGCCATCGGCAATGTCACTTGGTAATTCGCGCTTCACTTTGGCGCCAAGTTCGCGGATTTCCACAACGCGCTTCACCAAATTTCCCTTGCCGCTAGACAAGCGCTTCATGGCCATGTCAAACGATTCCGACACTTTGCCAAGGCGAGTTTCCGCCTCTTGCATGGCTTCCACAATCAGCGCAACTTGGTCGTAAATGGCGCCGGCCTTCAGGCCAATTTCCTCGGCGTTCTTGTTTTCTTTTTCGCGGCGCCACACCTGAATCACCAATTTCAAAGTGGTCAACAACGCGTTGGGCCCCGTAATGGTCACAGTCTTTTTCGATTCTTCAATCAGCGAAATGTCAGCGGTAAC
>CAIUGT010000108.1 GCA_903898755.1 uncultured bacterium
TTGCAATAGTGGCCATTTCCATGATTGCGTTTCGCGACGCACCAACGCCAGCGTGGGAAGGCATTGCATGGCCAATGTGAAGAACACCAACAACGCGGCGGCCGTTGGAACGGTGAACAACAAAGTTCCATCCGCTCGGCGGTTATGCGAAAGTCTTTCAAGCAGTGACGCCTCTTCATTGGAATCTGTTGATGAAATAATCATGAGCGTGCTTACAAAAACTTCACGCGCTAGAAAGCTGGTCAGCACGGCCACCGTGAGTTGATGGTCAAACCCAAGCGGACGGAAAAGTGGTTCTGCAACCACGCCAATTTTGCCAGCCATGGAGCCAAGTTGTTGATCGCGTGATTCTTGCAAAACAGCCGCCTGTTCAAGCGATTTTACAAGTACAGGATTGGGGTTGGCTTGCTGCGCCACAACACTTGTTTCGGCGCGCATCTTCAACACTTCGGCTGATGGCGCAACCTTTGGATAGGCGCTCAGCCACCACATGACCACGCAGATGGCCAAGATCATGGTGCCAGCGTTCTGAATGAACAACACTCCGCGGTCATACATGACCCACAATGCAATTTTGAAACTTGGTTTGCGATACGGCGGCATCTCCAACAACATTGGTCGCGCCGGGCCCTTGAGCAATGTGCGGCGAACAAGAAGCGCGCTGAGCAATCCCGCGATGGCGCCTGTGGCGTAGCACCCAACAAACGCCAAGCCCGCAAGCCACGGTCGACCAGTGAACAAAAGAGAGATCAACAAGACATAGACAGGCAACCGCGCGGTGCAACTCATGAATGGCGCCACAAGAATGGTGGCCAGGCGATCCTTGGCATCAGGAATAAGTCGCGTGGACATAATGCCCGGCAACGCGCAGGCATGGCTTGAAAGAAGTGGCACAAATGCTTGGCCAGGCAAACCGAATCGCCGCATGAATTTGTCGGCGGCAAAGGCGGCGCGCGCCAAATAGCCGGAATCTTCTAGCAGCGAGAGCAAGAAGAAAAGCAGGCATATTTGTGGCAAAAACACCACGGTTCCAGCGACGCCTCCAATGATTCCATCCACGCATAAGTCGCGCAATGGACCCTCTGGAAAAGTCCCGCGTACCCAATCGCCCATGGTTCCAAAAATAAAATCAAGTCCGTTCATTGGAAATTGCGCCAGCCAAAAAATACTGGCGAACAGAAGGCTCATGACCACAATAAATGCAGCCAGCCCAGCGACGGGGTGCGTCAGCGCGCGGTCAACGCGATCGGTCACGCGGCTTGCGGATGACATGCGTCCGCTTGCAACTTCAGCAAGAACGTCATTGGCCCACTTCGCCAAGTCTGATTCACTCACTGTGGAAGCCGGCAAATGATGCAGACGCTCTTCGAATGCTTCCAAAGAAATTCCGTGCAGTGCGGCGCGCAACGCGGCGTCGGCAAGTTCGCTTACGCCTTCGCCAGTGCGACCGCTGGTGATCACCACTGCGCATCCCAAACATTCTGAAAGAGCCGCGGCGTTCACGCTGAATCCTTTGCGCCGCGCATCATCACTGAGCGTGACCGCGATCACGCACGGCATTTTCCTGCGCAACGCGTGTGAAGCGAATCGCAACGACCTGGAAAAATTGGTGGCATCGGCAATAATCACGGCGACATCCGGCGCGACATCTCCAATGCGGCCATCCAAACAATCACGGCACAATTTGCTTTCAGGAACTTCCAGGCTCAATCCGTAAATGCCTGGAAGATCCATAATTTCAAGCGCGCCGTGCGTGGCGGCGCATAGACCCACACGGCTTTCAACAGTGGTTCCTGGAATATTCGCGGTGCGCGCGCGCGAGCCACACAGTCGATTGAACAATGTTGTCTTGCCGGTGTTGGGTTGACCCAGCAACGCCGCGCGTGGAGGGCGCTCGGTGGAGTACACCCGTTCCAATTCAATATCTTCAGGCTGCTGGGCAGCCATCGCAGGGTTTCACAAAAACTTGGCTTGCGACTGATCCGCACAATCCGACACGTGTTCGTTCCACTTCAACAATGCATGGCGCTCCGGCTTTGCACACTTTCAATTCACATGATTCATGAATTCCCATGGCGCGAAGAAGGCATCGGTCGGCTTCGGCGAGGGTGGTCAACGAGTCTGCGTCAATCAACGCGCGTTGACCGCGCAACAGTTGAGTCAATGGAATTCGATTTCCATTGTTTGGTTCATTGCTTGCGTGTGTTGAGGAAGGAACAACCATCATGTTGTAGTGTATGAGTGCCGCCACAATCGAGCAAGAAGAAATCTCGTTTGTTCAATGTGGCGTAAGTGGTTTACTTGCTTTCCTGGGCAGCTCCATGCGTGGAGTTTTTCTCCGTATAAAGCCTTCCAACCGACAATTTATATTTGAACGTGACACACGGACCAACCAAGGGTGGATTGTCAAAAGTATTTGGCTCCAGCATCTCCGGGTCCAACTCCAGCAGTGGCTCCAGCGTGGCGCTCATTTTCCAAATGACATCTTTCTCCGTGACTTTGGTTGCAAGTTGCGGTGCGTTGCTTTTTAAGATGCTGGCAAATGTCACACGACCATAATTCGATTTGTTGTCAGGTGAAATACATTGAAATTCAAATTCTTGATTTGGGCCATTCTCCGCGCCAAGTTCAATCACTCGACCGCGCCAATCAATGGAGTAGGTGGTTCGATTGATCGCGTCCAGCCACTCTTTGGCCTTTGCCAAATAGACCTGACGAGTTGCCTTGTTGTCTTTCTCCTGTGGTAAAGCCACGCGTTTTTTTGCCATGTCTTGGGCAAATTTTTTATTGAAGAAATCCAAAACAGCGATTGGGTTTCCCATGAAATCGGCGGCGGGATTGGCTTGGATTGGAGCGGGTGTTGGCGAGTTCGGCGGGGCGATTGGCTTGGCGGCAGCGGTCTCAAGTTCTTTGATGCGCTTCTGGGCGGCGGCGAGTTCATCTCGCAACTTCAGATTCTCAGCCTGGATCTCTTGCAGCTTTTGCGCTTCAGTTTGGTTTTCCATTTGAGCGGCCGCTGGGTGACCGATCAATACAAAAAGAATTGCATAAAGAAGAATGAATTTCATATTGCAACCAATCCTACCCATTCGAAATTGGAAATGGTTTGTTGGCTATCCTTTCAGCATGACCGCAGTCCATCAACTTGTTGAGCGCGCGCGTCGAAGATTGCAAGTGAGCGAATCACTCGCGGTTGCAGCAATGGCTTTGCCCGTGGCGGGTTGGACCATGTTGGCTTGGATACTAGTTTCCCGCATGTTCTTTCAAGGACGCGTCGCCGCGCCCATCTCGTCGTTGACAATGGTGATCGCGTTGGGAGCCGCCGTGTTCGCGGCTTATTGCGCGCTCCTTTTCTGGATTCGTGGTTGGCCAACGCGCGCCTCCGCGGCTGCGCAACTGGATGAGCGTTTGAATTTGTCCAGTCGAATGACCACCGCGCTTTCCGTGGAAACTCGCTCCGACGAATTTGCAAAGGCCGCGGTGGCGGACGCCAACCGTGTGGCGCTTGAATTGAAAAATAAGCAGATGTTGTCGCGCGCATTTGCATTTCACTTTGGAGCCGAGTGGAGATTGTCCGTCGTCACCGTGACGTTGGTCGCGGCCGCATGGCTGTTTATGCCGCACTGGAATTCCTTGGCAGGAAAAAAAGATTCTCAATTATCACAAGACACTGTTTCACTTGAGAAAGCATTGGCTGCGGAGCAAAAATTAAGCGACGCCATGCAAAGCGCAATGCAGGTTGCCGCGCTTGATGAATCCATCGCGAAAACTTTAGAGTCATCACGGGAAGTTCTTGATCAATCACATCAGCAGGCGGCTACGCCCAATGAACGTGAGGCGCGGGCATTTCAACAACAAGCGTTGTTGGCGGCGGCCTTGGAAAAAGCGAGTCAATCGGAGACATTGGCCTCCAACGAATCGCTCAAGGATGCGCTTTCAGAATTGGCCCTTGAACAAGGGGAGGAGCGTGACTTGTTGGCGGCATTGAAGCGTGGTGATTTTGAAGCTGCCGCAAAAGAGGCGCAGAAACTCGCTGACAAAACCAAAAGCGCGAATGCAGCGGAGGCCGCCTCGGCCAAGCAAGCGTTGGAAAAAGTGGCCGCCGCGTTGAACAAGCAAGGCGCCGTGGAGGCGGCGAAAGCCAATCAAAATGCCTCAAATGCAAATCAGAAAGCTGGCCAGAAATCAAGCGCGGCATCCATGAAGAAATCCATGGCAAGCAGCAAGCAGATCAACAACATGGGCAAAGCGTGCGATGAGGCGGCGGGTGGCAATATTAAAAATTTAATGGACTTGCTCAAGAAAGGTTCCGCAGCGTCGAGTAACAAAAACAATTTGTCCAAATCACTCGCGGCGTGTCGCAGTGCTGGTTCACAGACTGGTGGATCGCGCGCGGGTTCCGGTCAATCCACTCCCAAACTTGCCGATGAACCCGACACTCGCAAGACGCAATTCAACAGCGAGGACATGATGAGTGAATCACAGGATCTTGACGCCGAGCCCATCGCGCGCGACTTTGTTCAAGGAACTGGAACCAAGGGCGAGGAGTCCACGCGCAAGCTCACGGTGATCGAGCGACAAGTGCAAGCGGGACTGGAGGAAGGCTCCGAAGAGGATCAAGTTCCCGCGGCGTTGCGCGAGGCGCACCAAAAATATTTTTCACAGTGGAAGAAAAAAATCGATGCGGTGAAAACAAATGCTGATGTGCAACAAGCCGCTCCATCAACCGCGCCACCAATCAAGCCCTCATCCAATGCGTCAACAACGCCGCCAACCACTCCATAGTTGTATGACCAACTCGCCACAACAAAAGGTCTTCCGTGTGGATTTCATTTGAACACCCCGGTTGGTTGATGTTGCTTGTGCTGCTGGCGCCAATTTGGTTTTTGGCGTTTCGCGGCTTGCGATGGCATGTTTTAACTCGGGACGTGGTCGCGGCGTCCATCCGCAGTGTGGTCATTGTGCTTCTTGTCGCTGCGTTGTCCAAACCAAGTTTGGCTGAATCAAGTGATGGAATTTCCGTGGTGGTGGTTGCTGACGCCAGTCGTTCCATTTCAATCGCCAATCGAGCCGCCGCGCAAGCGTGGTTGCAAGATCGCGCGGAAGATCGCTCAAGCGCGCGTGATCGATTGGGTGTTGTGACATTCGCCAAGAGCGCGGAGATTCAAAGCAAGCCCGAGCCGTTGTCGAAAATAAATATCATGACCCATTCGGAAGATGCTGTTGGAAGCGATTTAACCGCGGGCGTCCGCATGGCCATGGCGCTCATGCCGCGCGACACTCGCAATCGCATTGTGCTTTTAAGCGATGGCAACGAGACATCTGGAAATATTCTGGAGGCCGCGCTGGTCGCCCGTGCCGCGGGCGTGGCGATTGATGTTGTACCGTTGCAAATCGGATCCGCCAACGACACCATGGTGGAATCGTTGCGTGCGCCAACTTGTGCCCGACGCGGTCAAAGCATTGACGCCAAAATGATCATTCGCGCGCAGAAGCCAATTGATGGGCGAATTCGCTTTGAAATTGATGGCGAGGCGATTGATCTTGATTCCAAAAATGCCAGCAACGCAATGGCCATCCACTTGGAGACGGGTCCCAACGTCATCACTATTCCCGTCGCGTTGCCGCGCTCTGGTGTTGTGCGCATGAAAGCCATCTTTGAACCGCTTGATCCAACCGCCGACGCGATCACGGAAAACAATGTCGCCTCCGCGCTCACATTTGTTTCTGGCGAGGGTCGCATTCTCATCGTGGATGACTCCGGCGCAGAGACGCAGTCCTTCGCGCAAGCGTTGCGCGCCAGTCAACTTGATGTGCAAGTTGCAAGCGCCACGGTTCTGACGGATCCATCCGTCGCTGGAAGTTACGACGCGATCGTGCTTGCAAATATCGCGCGTTGGAATTTGGATCAAGCCGCAGACCACGCGCTTGAAGTTGCGGTGCATGATTTGGGAGTTGGACTTCTCATGATTGGTGGCGACCATTCATTTGGCGCAGGTGGTTGGACTGACAGCGAAACCGCCAAGGCGCTTCCAGTGGAAATGAATCCGCCACAAGAGCGGCAGCTTCCACGCGGCGCGTTGGCGTTGATTATTGATTGCTCTGGTTCCATGGGAAGTCCTGTTGCGGGCAGCAACATGGATCAGCAACAATGCGCAAATGAAGCCGCAATTGCGGGAATTCGCACATTGTCAGCGGGCGATCAAGTGACCGTGATTGCCTTTGATGATTCCTCATCGGTGGTGGTGCCGTTGATGAATGTGGAGAACCCCGACGCCATTGCAAAACAAATTCGACGCATTGTTCCCCGTGGTGGAACAAATTTATTTCCCGCGATTGATTTGGCGGCCAAGGAACTTGAAGCCTCGAAGCAGTCCGTGAAGCACATTGTAATTTTAACTGACGGACAAACCATGGGCGATCCCAATGAAGGAATTCGCAAGGTTCAACTGTTGGCGCGCAAAGGAATTTCTGTTTCAACTGTGTCCATTGGCGATTCCACAAATGATCCACTGTTGGTTGATATGGCGAAGGTGGGTGGTGGACGTTGCTATCCAGTGAAGTCGCAGAACGCGCAACTTGTGTTGCCGCAAATCTTCATCAAGGAAGCCACCGTGCTCAATCGAAGTTTGCTGGCGGAAGGTTCGTTTGCGCCAA
>CAIUGT010000109.1 GCA_903898755.1 uncultured bacterium
CAGTTGCGAAACGCTTCCGGGAACGGCATCAATGTCCACGCGGTGCACAAGCTGAATTGAATCAACAACCAGTACGGTGGGATTGAGTTTGCGCGCTTGCTCAATAATGCGGGCAAGATTGCTCTGCGCGTGAATCCATAAATTTTTCTCGCGCGAAATATTTTGGGTGCGCTTGTTTGTGGTGAAGGTTTCTTGCGTGTTGCTTGAATCGGTTTGTGGATTTTGCGAAAGAGAATTTTCAAACGAAGAAGTTGCGGCACTCTGTGTGTGGCTTAAAGAAATTGTGGCGGCGGTCTCAAGACGCTCCGCGCGAAGACGCAATTGATGCGCGCTTTCCTCACTGCTTGCGTACAGCACGGTGCTGCCACCATCGGCCAAGGCCGCAAGCGCTTGCAGAAGAAGCGTGCTTTTACCAATTCCGGGATCGCCACCAAGTAACACCACGCTGCCTGGAACAAATCCGCCGCCAAGCACGCGATCAAACTCCGCTACGCCACTGGCAATACGGGGAATAAGCGACGCCTGAATTTCACCAAGCGGTTGCGCCTCGCTGCTGAGCTCTGTGTCCATGTGAACACTGACCGGCAACATGCCTGGTGTTGGCTTTGCTTCCACAAATCGTTGTAGTGAATCCCATGTGCCGCAATCTGGGCACTTGCCCAACCACTTTGGATGGTTGGCGCCACAAGCACCACAGAGATAAGACACGCGTTCTTTTGCCACGCGGCGATTCTACGGTGCGGGCGGGTACGTTAGAGAAAACTGGCGCAAATGCCGCGATATTTATCACTTTGTGCTGGGCAATGCAGACAGCGACACCAATCGAGTCGGAGTTTCGATCGGCGTCGCATAGTGACGAGCATGAGGTGTGCTGTGGTGATGCGCCATCGCGTCACCAAAGTTGGCAAGTGCGCAAGCGCTCTTGTTGTGAACAATATAGTGCGTCTTTGACATTTGTCACAGTGATTGTTGGAATTATTTTGAAATTTGTTGCGCGCGTCATAAGTGAGTGATTGATTACGATGATGCGCGCATGCTTTCAAACCAACACAATGCCCATACGTTGGAGAATCAATGAAGCACACACTTGATGCGTTGTGGCAACTGGCACGGCTTGCGGTGTTATCCAAAATGAAATTGCGCGGCGCGTATTGGAAGTGGAGACGCGACACGGCTTTCGGAACAAACACATCAACTATGCCGTCGCGAGCGGCGCGCTTCAAGGCCATTGTTGAATATGGCGCGTGGGTTGGACAGATGCGGCGACTCGCTTCACGCGGGGATTGAATGTGCACAACGTGTGGCGCGCGGACATAACTTGCTTTTACAAAACGATTTGTACAAAAAATGTTTTGTGCATGAGTTGACGGTCAACGTTGTGAACGCCGTACTTTGCTGCACTGAAAAATTGAACAGCAAACATCTGGCAAGGATTCAACAGACAGATCAAGTTGAGGTTTGTCGGACGAACTAGTGAATACTCAATGGACCTTGACGCGGATCTGGAATTGCCGCATCACTCATGGCAATTGGGTGGCGACTGACGGAACCAGTGCCATCGACCATGGGGCTGAAACGGCTTCCAACCATGGGAATACGGTGATTTGGAGAGGCTTGGCGCGGCATGAGCGGAGAAATTAAATACAGCACCGCGATGCAACCAATGGAGCCAATCCAGATGTATGAATTCCAACCCATGAATACAAACGCCGCCGTCATAAGCAGCACCATGAGCGAAGTTGGAATGAGACCTTCCCAAGCCAGTCGCATGAGTTGATCAAAGCGAAAGCGAGGAAGGGTCCAGCGAATGGCCATGGCGAATGCGACCATGAAGATTACCTTTGCCATCATCACGGCAAATTGCGCGACGATGAGAAGCAGGCTGCCTTCAGCTGGTAAGTCAAACCACAAACCGAATGGACTAATGCTCCAGCCGCCAAGGAACAGCAAACTAAAGAACGCGGCGCCGGTGATCAGATGGAAATATTCGCCCAGGAAAAACATAGCGAAGCGCATGCTGGAATATTCCGTGTGATAGCCACCAACTAGTTCGCTTTCAGCTTCGGCCAAATCAAATGGCGCGCGGTTGGCTTCGGCAAGCATGCATGTGTAGAAAATAATCGCGGCCACCGGTTGCTGCACAATGTTCCACATGCCGTTGCCTGTTTGCGCCACAACAATTCCGTATGGATCAAGATTGCCAGCCGTCAGAATGATGCAAAGCAGGGACAAACCCATGGGAATTTCATATGAAATCATTTGCGCGCTGGCGCGAAGGCCGCCCAAGAAACTGAACTTGCTGTTGCTGGCCCAACCACCAAGCGCAACGCCGTACACACCAAGACTTGCAATGGCCAGCAAATAAATCATGCCAATGCTCACCACGGCGCCGCACATTTTCACACTGATGCCTTCAAGACCAAGTGTTGCGGCAAGACCAAACGGCAGCGTGTCAAAGTTCAGCGTGCCGGCCCAAGGAACAATTGTGAACGTGATCATGGCCGGAACCATAAGTAGCGCGGGCGCAATCATGAATAAAATTTTGTCGGCGCCCGCAGGAATAAATTCTTCCTTCATAAGAAACTTCAAACCATCAGCGATGGGTTGCAATAAGCCAAATGGACCAGTGCGATTTGGTCCCACACGGTCTTGCATCCACGAACTCAGTTTGCGCTCCAACATGATTGAGTAAGCGCAGCCAATCAAGATCACGTGCAACATGATCAAGATGACGATGAGGCCAACAATGATTTGCATGGTTTGCGGAAGCGCGGGAAGCCACGAGGGCAGATATTGATTCAGGTTGAGCGACATGTGGGTTGGCATTCTAGGCAGATGCTAAAAAATGCAAGTGGGGGTTGCGGGCGAAGCGGGCAAGAATGGCGAAAGGACAATCTTTGTGTTGATGGTCGTCCATTTTTAAATTCCGTACTGGCCGCCACATTATTGGGCGATCCGCGCGAATTAGTTGTGGACCGGCGCTGAGTGATGGTTTTTATTGGCGGCAGAATTGGTCTGAGGCGTTGGTGTTGACGCGGGTTTGAAAGCTGGACGCGCCAGGTGCGGAAAATAATCTTGAATTGCAAACACATTCCATGGCTCGGCCTGCATGCCTGCAATGGCTTGCACGGCGGCGCGCGCGCCAGAAATTGTGGTGACAATTGGAACGCCACTGCGAACCGCCTGCGCGCGAATTTTGCCCTCATCGGTTTCACCGCCCTTGCGCGTGGCGGTGTTCAAAATTAAATGCACTTCGCCGTTGCGAACAAGGTCAAGCACGTTGGGTCGCGCGCCCTCAGAAATTTTGCGCAACACGGTGGCGGGAATGTTTTGCTTGGAAAGTTCAGTGTGCGTACCGTGTGACGCGAATATTTTGAAACCCATGCGAATAAGCGATCGACCAAGTTCACACACGTGACGCTTATCGCTTTCACGCACCGAAACAAAAACATTTCCTTTGGTGGGCAACATTACGCCCGCCGCAATTTGCGCTTTGGCAAAAGCAACAGGCAGGCTGCGGTCCGCGCCCATGACTTCGCCGGTGGAGCGCATTTCTGGACCAAGGATCACATCCACGCCAGGGAATTTTGAGAACGGAAAAACACTTTCTTTCACCGCGAAGAAACCCGCGTCGGGGGTTTCGTGCACATTGAGTTCATCAAGAGATGCACCCATCATGACACGTGCAGCAAGGCGGGCATACGCCACGCCCTTGGCTTTGCTTACAAACGGAGTTGTGCGGCTGGCGCGCGGATTTACTTCAAGCACATAAATCACATCGTCTTTCACGGCCATTTGCACATTCATAAGTCCGCGCACGCGGAGTTTTTTAGCCAGCGCCATGGACTGCTCGCGAATGCGTCGCACAATCACCGGTGAAAGTGAATAAGGCGGAACGGTGCAGGTACTGTCGCCCGAATGAATACCGGCTTCTTCAATGTGTTCCATGACGCCACACACAACCGCGCGCGGGTTGGCACTTTTTTGCGGAACAAGCTTTGTCTGGGAACTTTCGTCCGGCAAGAAGTCGGCGATTACATCAACATCAACCTCAATTGCGTCTGCGAGAAAGCGGTCCACCAAGATCGGCGTTTCAGCCAGGTCGCTCACCTCAACAGCCTTGGTCATATAGCGGCGCAAACTTGTTTCATCAAAGCAAGTTTCCATACCGCGACCGCCAAGCACATAACTTGGTCTCACCAAAACTGGATAGCCAAGGCGGCCAGCAATTTCCACGGCTTGCTCAAGACCGCGCGCAATACCAGATGGGGGTTGCGCCAGACCAAGTTCATCAATGACGTTTTTAAATCGATCGCGATCTTCCGCGTCGTCAATGCTTTGCAGGCCCGTTCCAATGAGTGGAACACCAGCCTTGGCAAGTCCGTGCGCCAAATTCAGCGGAGTTTGCCCGCCAAATTGCACAATGACGCCAACAACACCACCACTACGCGCGCCATTATCAACACCGCCGCCGTTGAGGCGCTCAATACAGTTCAGCGTGTCTTCAAGTGTGAGTGGTTCAAAGAAAAGCAAATCACTGGTGTCAAAATCCGTGCTGACGGTTTCAGGATTGGAGTTGATCATGACGCTTTCAAGACCCATTTCCGCGCACGCGAAAGAAGCTTGACAGCAGCAATAATCAAATTCAATTCCTTGACCAATGCGATTTGGACCACCGCCAAGAATGATGACCTTGGGTTTGGCGGTGATTCTGATTTCGTCATCAATCACACGCTTGCCGTTGTGTGTGAACGCGCGCTCATATGTGGAATAAAAATATGGAGTGGCTGCGTCAAATTCCGCGGCGCATGTGTCTACCAGTTTGTACACGGGCTCAATGCCGGCCTTCTTGCGGTGCGCGCGCACTTTTAGAATTGTGTCGGTGGTGATTGCGCCTAAATATAAGTTGGCAAGTTGAGCGTCGGAGTAGCCATGCGCCTTGGCTTGGAACAAAATTTCGTTTGGCAGTTCGTCAAGCGATTTATATTTGCACAACACATCTTCAAAGGCGACAAGTTCCGCAAGTTGCGCGACATACCACGGGTCATAACCAGTGAGCTCGCTAACGCGCTCCACGCTCCACGCACATTTCAGAGCGTAACGCACGTAATACAAGCGGCCCTGACTTGCGACGGTGAGTTTGCGCAAAAGAGTTTCTTCCGCGATCGGCCATTCAACTTCGCTGCCATCAGCAAGATCACTGGTGGTGCCACGCTGCGCCGCAAGCCACTTGTCGTTTCGATCAAGACCAAATCCGTGGCGCTTGACCTCCATGGAGCGAATGACTTTTTGCAGCGCCTCTTTAAAGGTTCGACCAATACTCATGGCCTCGCCCACACTTTTCATTTGAGTGGTGAGGCGCTCGTCGGCCTCCGGGAATTTTTCAAATGTCCAACGCGGCATTTTCACCACGACGTAATCAAGTGTTGGTTCAAAGCACGCACTGGTGTTTCCCACAACATCATTGCGCAGTTCATCAAGCGCGTAACCAACAGCAAGCTTGGCGGCAATCTTTGCGATTGGAAAACCGGTTGCCTTGCTAGCAAGCGCGCTAGAGCGGCTCACGCGCGGATTCATTTCAACAACAACCATGTCGCCGTTGGCTGGGTTGATGGCGAATTGCACATTGCTGCCGCCAGTTTCAACGCCCACCGCACGCATAATGCTGAACGCCGCGTCGCGCATGCGCTGATATTCCTTATCACTCAACGTCATGATTGGCGCAATGGTGATGCTGTCGCCGGTGTGCACGCCCATGGCGTCCAGGTTTTCAATTCCGCACACAATGATGCAGTTGTCCTTGCGATCTCGCACCACTTCAAGTTCATATTCCTTCCAACCCAGCGCGCTTTGATCAATTAAAACTTGGCCAATCATGCTGGCGGAAATTCCGCGGCGCGTGATTTCTTCAAGCTCATCCATGTTCCACGCAATACCGCCGCCGGAACCACCAAGCGTGAACGCGGGGCGAATGATCGCGGGCAAACCAATTTCTTGCACGAATGTTTTTGCATCTTCAACCGTTGTCACGGTGCGCGACTTCGGTTGCTTGAGCCCAAGTTTTTCAACGATGGCTCGGAAAGCTTCACGATCCTCCGCGCGATGAATAGCCTTGCGATCGGCACCGATCATTTCAACATTCATGCGTTGCAATGTGCCGTCATCATGCAGGGCGCACGCGCAGTTCAACGCAGTCTGTCCACCAAGCGTTGGCAGCAGCGCGTCAATGGGTGTGCCAAGATCGCGCTCCTTCTCAAGAACTTTTCGCACCGCCTCTGGCGTGATGGGCTCAATGTAAGTGCGGTCGCTGAAGGACGGATCCGTCATAATAGTCGCGGGATTGGAGTTGATCAACACAACTCGATACCCCTCTTCGCGCAACGCCTTGCACGCTTGCGTTCCGGAATAATCAAATTCACAACCTTGGCCAATCACAATTGGACCGCTGCTGATGATGAGGATTGTGTGAATGTCTTCGCGTCGAGGCATGGAAATTTCTTACGTGTGAAAGTGTTGGGGAACGCCGCCGTAAGTGGCTTTCACAAACAAACCAAGTCTAGCGAAGCGCGCAAAATTTTGAGCGTGTATTTGGATTGCAAATTAATAAATATCAAATCGTTTGCCATAAATTTTGGTGGATGGGGTTGAAAATGACATGATCACCCGACGCGCACTTTAATGACGGCTAAAAATATTCCGTTCGCTAGCATGGCGTTTGTGATCGCGGCAATCGAAGGTGAACTTGTTTCAGTTGGCGGACAATCGGCGTTGATTCGCTCGGGCGCTGTGACTTACGAGGTGCTTATTCCCGCCGCGGATGCGCCAGCGTTGGCGGGCGTGATTGGCTCCAACGTGAATTTCATCACCCTGCATTATCTGGAAAGTCAGGGGCAGGGCTCAAGCTTTTGGCCGCGCTTGATTGGGTTTCAATCGGTCAGCGACCGCGACTTTTTTGAGTTGTTGACCAGCGTGAAAGGAATTGGAAATCGCAAAGCATTGCGCGCGCTGCAGCGTTCTTTCGCCGACATTGCGGCCATGATTGAGCAGAAAGATTTCGCCGCATTGCAATCACTTCCGGAAATTGGGCGCAAGACCGCGGAAACGATTGTTGTTGAACTCAAGGACAAGGTTTCGCGATTTACTTTGGGCGCCACGAGTTCAGCGCGCGTTGGCGGCACTGCCAAACTTTCTGGCGCAGTGGCCGACGCGGTTGTGGTGCTGATGCAACTTGGTGAACCACGTGTTGTCGCCGAGCGATTGGCGGAGCGCGCATCGCTTGTAGCGGGTAAATCCGCCGCGGCCGAGGCCGTTGTTGCGGCGGCGTTGCAATTGAAAGATCAGGGCTAAAACTTTTTGCGTCCGGCGCGCGCAAGGCGCAATTCTTGTAAGCCTTCAATTTTCATCGCCTTCTAAATTAGGTTTACACAAATTCTTTGTATGTTTGGCTAGCATTCAGACATGCGTTACGCAATGATCATGGCGGGTGGTAGCGGCACGCGGCTTTGGCCAATGAGTCGCAAGACGCAACCAAAACAACTTCTTCCATTTATTGGCGGCAAAAGTCTTTTGGAAATCGCTGGCGAGCGCCTGCAGGGAATTGTTCCCGCGGATCGCAGATTGGTGTGTGCGTCGGATTCCTACCAAGCGCAAGTCATGCGCGCAGTGCCATCGCTTACACATGAAAATTGGTTGGGCGAACCCATGGGTCGCGACACGCTCAACGCGGTTGGGTTTGCCGCCGCGGTTCTTGCAAAGCGCGATCCAAATGCGGTTTTTATAGTTGTGACCAGCGATCATTTAATCGAGCCACAAGAAGAATTTGCGCGTCGCGTTGACGCCGGCTTTCAACTTGTTGAAAAGGATCCAACACGATTTGTGACATTTGGAATTACGCCAACATTTGCCGCCACTGGTTACGGATATGTGGAGCGCGGCGAAGCCATCGATGGCTTTGATAATTGTTTCACCGCCAAACGATTTGTGGAGAAGCCCGCCAAGGAAGTTGCGCAAATGTATTTGGCGGCTAAAACATTCAGTTGGAATAGCGGTATGTTTGTATTTCACGCCGCAAAATGTTTGGAGGCAATTTCTTGGTACAAGCCCGAAAGTTTCGCGGGTTTGGAAAAGATCGCCAACGCGTGGGGCACCGAGCAACAGAAACGGGTTGTCGACAGCGTCTATCCAACACTTCCAAAAATAAGTCTTGACTACGCGTTAATGGAGCCAGCCAGCAAGGATTCGCGGCGATCGATCGCCGTAGTGCCAATGGCTGTTCAATGGAAAGATGTTGGTAGTTGGCCGTCGTGGGCGGAAACATTGCAGGCCGACGCCGCCGGCAATCGAGCGAATTGCGAGACGGCTCATTTGGATTCTAAAAATATTTCCGTAGCCAGCGATGACGACCACCACACGGTGAGCGTGATTGGTTTGGACAACGTGATTGTGGTGCGAACCAAGGACGCAACATTGGTGTGTCGCGCGGATATGGCGGAACGAGTGAAGGAAATCGCGGCCAACGTGCCGCCATCGTTGCAATAAATTATTTGCGTTCATCTGAAAGTAGAGAACACAAACCACACAATGAAACAAAAGATCGCTCGATTTCTTGCGCTTGACCTTGGTGATCGAAGAACGGGTTTGGCGTTGGGTGATTCTCTCACCAACATTGTGTCACCCATTGGAACAATCAACGTGGCAAAAGGTCCGGCGCTTCTTGCCGCCTTAAAAAAGGTTCTGGAAGAAAACGCGCCAGATGAAATTGTGATTGGACTTCCACTGAACATGGATGAAAGCGAGGGCGCCGCCAGCAAAGCGGTGCGCGAGTTCGCGTTGCAAATTGCGCAACTCACCAACAAGCCAATTCATTTACATGATGAACGCCTAACAACATTTGAAGCGGATTCTCGAATGGCGCAGTCGGGTCGCACGCACGCGGAAAAAAAAGCGCTGCGTGATTCATTGGCGGCCGCCGCCATTCTTGAAGATTATTTGCGAGCACGATCCGAGCGTCATTCGCAATCCGACGAATCACCAAGCGATTCATAATCGCGCGCAAATCACGCCGCGGGCTTGCCTTCACACGCGGCGCGATCCACATACCAAACAAATTCGCCACTGATTGGGTGAATGCCTTTTATAGGCAGCGCTTGATACGTGTCCTGACCCGTTGCCACCTGATGCAACATGGCTGTTTTCTTTTCGCCCAACACAAGCACTGCGACAAACCGCGCGGCGTTGATGGCGGGATATGTCAGAGTGATCCGTCGCGGCGGAGTCACGGTTGGACCCTCGCACACATCGACAAAGCGGGTTTGTTCTTCAAGCACCGGCGTGTGCGGAAACAAACTTGCGGTGTGACCATTGTCTCCCATGCCAAGCAAAACAAAATCAAGACGGTTCTGACCCTTGGGACGAGTTGAAAGTATTTTTAAATACGTGCTTTCATAATCGGCCGCTGGATCAGGCAGCGAAGTTTGAATTGGATGAACGTGACTAGCGGGAATATCCGTGTGCTCAACAATAATTTCATTGATCTGCCGAAAATTACTCAACGCATTATCAAACGGAACATTGCGCTCATCCACAATCCAAAGATGCGTTTTCTCCCATGGAATGGCGCGGTAGCGCGGGTCATACATTAACTGTGTGTACAACGGCATGGGCGTGGTGCCACCAGAAAGAGCGATATGAAAATCACCAAATGTGTTGACGCACTGCAACGAATGCAAAAGCAGGTCGGCGCTGAGCGCGTCAAAGACCCCCTCGGGATCCTCGCGTGAGACAATTTTTCCAGGAAGTGGCGGCGTCTTGATTGGAGTATCGCGTAAATCGGTTGGAAGAAGATCGCTCATGTTTGAATGGTAACGCTTGACGCACCGTGAATTCAAGACAGGTTTCAAAGCGAAAAAAGTTTTTGAAAATTCAACTCACACCGCCCAAGTTCGACCGTCGCGCGCCAATAGGTCCGTTGCGGATTGTGGTCCCCAAGAACCAGGTGCATAATTGCTTTGAATATTTTTTCGAAGCGGCGCGCTTGCCTCGTTCAGGAACGGCATGATTGCGTTCCAAGCGCTTTCCACCTCCAACCGGTGCTTGAATAAACTTTGATCACCACGCATCGCGTCCATCATCAACGGACCGTACGCCTCCACCACCGTTGCGCTAAATGAATCCGCGTAATCCATTTCCATTTCAACGGGCTGAATATTCATGGGCCCAGGAACCTTGGCGTTGAATTGAATTTTCAGTTGCTCGTTTGGAGCAATATCAATAGTCATTCGATTTCCAGCCAGTGGCTCCTTCACTATTTTCTTGAATAGGTTCGCGGCTGGCGGTTTGAACTGAATCACAACCTGTGTGCTCTTTCGAGCAAGGCGCTTGCCGGTGCGAAGATAAAAAGGAACTTTGGACCAGCGCCAATTATCAAAATGCATTTTGAGCGCGGCAAATGTTTCCGTTTTTGAATTTGGCTCCACTCCCTTGAGGTCGTGATACGCGCCTTCGTTTCCGTCGCCCGCATATTGTCCAAGCGATCCCCACTCCGCGACACTATCTAGCGGCGGAGTCTGAAGCGCGTCGACCACTTTAATTTTCTCCGAGCGAATGTGATCCGCGGAAAAACTAGTTGGCGGTTCCATGGCCACAAACGCCATGACCTGCAACAAGTGGCTTTGAATCATGTCGCGAATGGCGCCGGTCTTGTCATAGAACGCGGTGCGTTGGCCAACCCCAACGGTTTCTGCCGCGGTGATTTGCACATGGTCGATATAGCGATGATTCCAAACTGGTTCAAACAACGAGTTGGCGAAACGAAACACCAAAAGATTTTGCACCACTTCTTTACCAAGGTAGTGATCGATTCTGTAAATCGCGTCCTCTTCAAACACGCGTCCAAGCGCGCGGTTTAAACTTGCTGCGCTTTCGTCATCAAAACCGAACGGCTTCTCAACAATAATTCGTTGCCATGATTTATTATTCGGCGTAATGCTGCACCAACGGCGACCCTCGGTCACCATGCCAGCAGCCTCAATTTGCGCCACGATGGGTTCGTACAACTCTGGCGCCACGCTCATGAAGAATAAAACATTTTGAGCGCACTTGTGTTGTGTATCCAGTTCGGACACACGCGCGGCAAGTCGTGGATACGGCTCATTTGTGGCCGCGTCTCCCGAAATGTAAAAAATTCTTTTAGCAAATTCAGCCCATACATCCTCGCGGAAACCCTTCACTTGTTTTTGCAGCCATGGCTTCAATTCATCGCGCCATCCGGCGTCCGTCTTCACAGATCGACTCATTCCAAGAATGCAGGTGGCTGGATTTAAAAACCCAGCCTCCGCCATTTCATACATGGCAGGAATAAGTTTGCGGCTGGTCAAGTCACCGCTGGCGCCAAGAATAATCAGAACGCATGGATCGGCTGTTCGCATGTTCATAGCCTAACGCCTCTTGTGCTTGCGTAAAGCAAGACGTAGCATTTCAAACATTTACTGCACGCGGTTTTGAAATTCTTTTCTGGCGCGCGTTTCAAAAACTCTCAATTCAGACCGCTTCGCGCGGATGAAACTTGCGTAGCACCTCGCGCAAACGTCGTTGATCAACGTGCGTGTAAATTTCCGTGGTTGCAATGTCCGCATGGCCAAGAAGTTCCTGCACAACACGTAGATCCGCGCCGCCACCTAATAAGTGAGTGGCAAACGAATGGCGCAATTTATGCGGATGCACGCCATGCAGACCAGACAGGTCCGCATATTTGCGCACAATTTGCCATACGGCCACGCGTTCCAACGGCTTGCCACTGAATGAAAGAAACAATCGAAACAGGTCGCGCCCATCGCGGAATCGCGCCAATGAAGGCCGCGTTTCTTTTACGTATTCATCAATCGCCGCGATTGCGGGCTCGCCAACAGGAACCATTCGTTGTTTGTTTCCCTTGCCGATCACCACAAGACAACCAAGAGTCGCGTTGAAATCATTCATCTTCAGCGATCCAATTTCACTGGCTCGTAAGCCCGCCGCATACATCACTTCAAGTATGGCGCGATCACGTCGCCACAAATCGCCAGTCTCCGCATTTGGCGCCTCAACTAATTTTCGCATTTGACCAGGCGTCAGTGTTCCAGGCAATCTTCTCCATCGATGTGGTCGATCCAGCAAGCGCGCGGGGTCTCGCTCAATTTTTCTTTCCGCTTGTAGCCAGCGAAAAAAAACACGCATGGATGCAAGGTGCCGCGTGACGGTGCTTGAGTCCAAACCTCGCTCGCGTTTTAATTGTTGAAGGTGTTGCGCCAGATGCTCCATACGAACGGCGTCAGGAGATTTCACTCCAGCACCAACCAAATATTCTTTCATGTAACGCAAGTCGCGACCGTAGGCCTCAAGCGTTGAAGGACTCAACCCAGTTTCAACGCGCGCCCAGGTTAGAAATTCACGCGCGGCGTGATCGAATGGAGATACTTTGTCCATGCGCTGTCACCTGTACTGGAAGTGTTCCGTCGCCGGCGCCACGCGTAAGGCGCCTAGTGACAACGGGTTTTTCCAGCGTGCCGTGTGACCCCTCCATATTGATTCGGTGAAATGTCGCGCAGCCGTGATAGGCATTGCAGCACACCGAAAACGCGCTTGCAACCGTAGCCATTGTGAAGCGGTGGTTGCATCGCAAATCTCCCGCATCCATATGCGGGCAGAAGTGGTCGGCGCTGTTGTTGGAAGGTTCGTTCATGGCAGTGGTCAGAATGGAATCGGATGAAAAGAGTCTAGAACTGTAAAGATAACGAAATTGTTCATGGATTCAAATGTTTGATAAAGCAATGGTTACACAATTAGGGCGTGGCGCAAGAGGTGCATTGCGCTTGCTTGGGACTTCAAAAATAAGTTTAAGGCTCGCGGCTTGGTTTAACCGCTCCAGGTGGCGCTTATTTCATCAGCAACCACATTCTGTGGGAGTTGATCTAAACCAATTTCTAAATTCGCAACAATATCTCAGATCAGAAAATATCCCAGCAGACTTTCGAAGCAAACCATTTTTGTTCGTGCCTAAATTAGGGGTGGGTGGGATATGAAAGTGTTCGCGGAAAGAAATGTAGCCCCGCTGCTTTTCTTGCCGCCTCAAGCGTGATTTCCGCGGTCACATTCGCCTTGCGGCAACCCGCGCGCAAAATATCCAGAACCAAATCATCGCGACCCTCAAGCGCGGCGCGACGTTTCTGCATGGGAGCAAGCAACACGTTGATGGCCTCCGCCACTTCCTTTTTAATATGCCCGTCACCAATATTGTCGCCGCGGGTATAACGGTCTTTCAATTCAGCAACACGCCCAGCGTCCGGAATAAATGTTTCCACATATTGAAAGAGCGCATTCTTCACGTCACCGGGTTCGGTTGCGCTTTGGCGACCAGTGAAAATACGCATCACCTTCTTTTCAACCTCTTTTGGTGGATCGGAAATAAAAATGGCGTTGCCTAAACTTTTGCTCATTTTATTTTTTCCATCAACACCCATCAGGCGACCCACCTCGCCAACATCCGCCCGTGGCACGGGAAACACGCCGCCAAGTTGAACGTGCTCGTGGTCCTCCGCTTTCTCACCTACACCGCAATACATGTGATTGAAACGGCGCGCAACCTCGCGCGTCATTTCCAAATGCGGCACTTGATCTTCACCAACCGGAACACCTTCAGGTCGGAATGAAAGGATGTCGGCGCATTGACCAACGGCGTACAGCGGAAAACCAAATGAATAGGTCTCGCCCAAATCCTTCACTTTGATTTCGTCTTTCAATGTTGGATTGCGCATGACGCGGTTGAAGGGCAACAACATGGCGAATAAAAATGTGAGTTCGTGAATCGTTGGCACTTCGCTCTGCAAGAAAATGGTGGAGAGATCGGGATCAATTCCCATGGCGATTAAATCGCGCACAATTTCCAATGAATCACTACGAATTTCTTTGGGTTTGTCGGCGCGAGTGGTGAACGCGTGATAGTTGGCAACAATGAAATAGCAATCATGCGTGTGTTGCAACTGCACTCGCCGCTTCGCGCTGCCAACCCAATGACCTAAATGCAAACGGCCCGTGGGCGTATCACCTGTCAAAATGCGGGACTTGCTTGTGGCGCGTGTGTGTGAATCGGCGGCGTTCATTTAGGAAGCATAGAGAACAGAAAAAGATTTGCACAATTAAACAGCGCGTGCGCGATGAATGAACTCCACAAGCGGCCAGCGCGCTCCATAATTACGCCAAGCGCAACCCCAAATACGGCCAAGGCTGGAATCGCCGCGGCGCGCCCATATTCAGGCACTGCGCCCCAGTGAACCAGCGCGAACATAGTGGCCGTTATCAAAATAGCCGCGGCGCGCGGCAATCCAATTTGTTTCAGTCCTTGTTGAATGGCTCCGCGCCAAATTATTTCCTCTGCCAACGGCCCCAGTATCACAATTGTAAAAACCAATCCCCATGTCACGGGATTGTTTCCCTGCTCACGAATGGTTTCAAGAAATTGATGCCCCACCGTTGGCGCACGCACGCCTGTGAATACAAATTGAACTGCGCCACCAAGCGCGGATGTCATTTGAATCAAGGGCCACACAATTAAAAACCCAATCACGCCTACGGCAATATTGGTTACAACTCGATTTGTAGATGCTTTTGAAACATGCTCATGTACAGAGCCCTGGGCGACTCCGCGTGAAATTTGAATCAACACCAGAAATACGGTGATTGTGGTGAGCGAACCGGCGACCAACGCCACCAACAACGCGAACGATGGAAGTGGACTTTCTGTGGCCACGCCCATTGCGCGCAAAAGCAACGCCCCAACAATTCCCGAAAGCAATATTCCACACGCCGCCAACAAGACGTTTTGATTTGTGTTCAGCCGCCACTGGTGTGGCGCCGCACACGTGGGGTAAAACCACTTCAATTTCCAAAGCAAGGCCACAGACACGCCAGCCCACGCCCAGGTGATTGATGCAGGTATGAATTCGGGGTTTGTGGCCGTGTCTTGTGACGCAATGTCGGCGCCACTGCATAGACTTGCAGAAAATATGCCCAACGCACTCCAGAAAATTGTTGCAAGAAAAGTAATTGAAGTAGAAGCGCGCAAGCAACACTCACCACTGGAACTTCTACAAGACAAGGTGCGTTCTATGCCCCGTCCGCGAAATTTCTTTCGCGCCGTTGTGCGGGACAGCGCGGAACCGGTTCGTGTCATAGCGGAAATTAAAAAGAAGAGCCCGTCCGCTGGACTTATTCGCAATGATTTTGATCCCGTGGACATTGCCCAACGCTATCACCAAGCTGGCGCTGCAGCCATTAGTTGCCTGACCGATGAGGACGACTTTGGTGGACATTTGGATTTCATAGAACGCATTCGTGAAGCGGTTCCGCTCCCTGTTCTGCGAAAAGATTTTATTGTTGATAGTTGGCAAATTTGGGAAAGTCGAGCGGCTGGCGCTGACGCAATTTTGTTGATCGCCGAATGCTTGACCGAACAAGACATTGTTGATTATCAAATTCTCGCCGTCGAACTTGGCCTGACTATTTTGTTAGAGGTGCATGATGTTGAAAGTTTGTACCGCGTGCAAAATCATGTTGGCTTTCCACACGCCGGATACTCTCTTTTGGGCATCAACAATAGAAATCTCAAGACCATGACAACGGATTTGGCCCACACATTTCGCATGGTTGATTTAATAGAGGATCGCCGCGTGGTGGTGAGTGAAAGTGGAATTCGCACCGCGCAAGATATTCAGCGCCTGCAACAACACGAGGTTGGAATTGTTCTTGTTGGCGAGCACTTGCTTCGTCAACCCGACCCTGGCCAAGCGCTGCGTGAAATGCGCGGGGGTTAGGTCATTTTAATTTTTTCATTTGTCATTTCAAAAATTAGACCCAAAAACATTTGCGGCATACAAATGCCAACACAATTTATGGCGTGCCGCTTTTGCAGTCGCAATTCAATATTCAAATTCATATTTCAAACCGCCACGTAACAGTAGTTGGCGAATTTGAAATTAAGCCGCGATTAAAAATTCAACAATTTGAACGGCGTTCAGCGCCGCGCCCTTGAGCAACTGATCTCCAACCACCCACAGCGCCAATGATTTTCCTGGGGCGCCGCCATGGTCAACGCGAATTCTTGAAACCAAAACTTCATCAAGACCAGAAACCATTTGCGGGTCGGCAGGTTGATCGCCATTGGATTCATCAACCACGCGCACACCAGGCGCATGCGCAAGAATATTCAGTGCTTGCGCAGGAGAAATTGCGTTTGCAAATTCCAAATGCAACGCAACGGCGTGGGCGCGCAGTGTTGGCACACGAACACAGGTGGCGCTTACTCGCAAGTGATCATGGCCCAAAATTCGCCGACTTTCACGAACAAGTTTGTGTTCCTCCTCATTGGATCCATCAGGTTGACGGGGAGAGTTGTGTGGAAACACATTGAATAAAATCGGCCTTGGAAATAATTGGCCCGCAACTTTTTCACCAGCGGCCCACGCGCGCGTTTGTGATTCCAACTCATGCATGCCCGCAAGACCAGCGCCAGAGACGGCTTGATAGGAACAGGCGGTCATTCGTTCCAGATGCGCCACGCGATGAAGAGGAGCGGCGACCATTAAAGAAATAATCGTGGTGCAATTTGGATTTGCCACCAAGATTGGTTTGCCCTTTAACGTTTCACCATTTATTTCAGGAACAACAAGAGGGATAGCGGGATCTGTACGAAACGCGCTTGAATTATCCACCGCAATAATATTGAATTCCGCCAGCATGGGCGCCAACGCGCGCGCGGTTGCGGCGTCTGCGCACAAAATGGCGTAGTCGCTTCCCGCCAACGCCTCACGATCAATGGTTTGCGCCGCTAGAGTTTGTCCGCAAAACTGGAATTTTTCCCCTGCGGATCGCTCGCTGCAAAACAGGCGTAACTGCGAAATTGGAAATTTTCTCTTCTCAAGCAGTTGAATGACTTCTCTGCCAACCGCGCCAGTTGCGCCGATGACTGAAACACAAAAAGTTTTCGTTCCAGCTTTCGAATTTTTTATTGTGGACAATGCGGGTGATGCACCTGCGTTCACACCACTCACTGGTGTGGACCAATCAGAAAAAATCGCGCGATCTCAACCTCGAACAAGGATCCATCATCGCGCTCCATGACGTATGTCCCCTGCATGGTTCCCCACGCGGTTTGCAGCGGACAAAAACTTGAATATTCAAAATGATCACCAGGAGACAAATTTGGATGGTGACCCACGACACCCAACCCCTGCACCTCATGTTGTTCGCCCGCGGAGTCAACAATGACCCACTTGCGGCTGCGAAGACGCGCGCAACTTTGTCCCTCGTTGTGCATGACCACTTTGTAGTTGAACAAATATCGTCCATTGTCCGGGTCCGAATGCGACGGCAAGTAACGCGGCTCAACCGTGATTCGAATTCCGTGAGTCACGCACTCGCTGCCCTTGCATGTTCTTGCTGATGAAGTTGCCATGGTTGTGGCACGATATGCGAGCGACATCATTTCACCAAGTCAAAATGACGGCGGTCTTGAAATAAAAAAAATGACTTTTTGGAAAATGGCGCTACTCAAACCAACCCTTTTTTTGCAGGGCAATTTTAATCACTTCGCCCTCCTTCATTGAGCGCCAATCAAGACCCAGGGAAAATCGGCGATACCCAACGCAAGCAGCTTCAACTCCAAGTGGCATAAGGTTTGGAATTGGGACTGGCGGAGTTACTCCGGCCGCATCACTGACAACAGCAAATGCGTTCGGGTCTGGCGGAAGGCCGTTGCGCTGCTCATCCAACCGGACCACAACATTCTCGATATTTTTTTTACTCTCTGAATCAAAAATTTTAAACAGAATCGTTTTGGTTTCAAGTCGTCGAAGTTTCACTCTAAATTCAGATTCAGAATTACTCGCAAGAAAATCCTGCCGGACCTCTTGATAACCCGGCTTACGCACGGTGATGACATTACGAAAACCAGAGGCGTGTTGAATTGTGGAGCGACCTGAAGAATCACTTCGCTTATTTTGCAAATCGGGAAACCCCCAGCGATCCTCAAGCCCGGGCAGCGGCAAGTATAAAAAAGTTGTGGCCAATACTTCGGCGTCATCAATTGGCGCGCCCGTTGTTTCATCAACCACCCCCACCGAAATCTGAACATATTTCACCGGAGCTATAGCAACCGTTTGTTTCGTCTTTCCGTCAAGATCATCAAAGCGCAACACCATGTGCGACGAACTATCCGCGGCAAGCATGCTGGTTGTTGTTTTAGATGAAAAAATACCGATCGAGGCCGGCTCAAATCCAGGCTCCAGAAATGTCAGCTTTGTATTGAATGGCGGAATCCAAATTCGTGCATCGCCAGAAGAGTCACTTTTCACGGCGTTGGAATTCGTTGGCAATAGTGAAAGCAAAGTCACGCTGTGGCGATGAATGGTGACCCCTTCAACCGGCTTGTTATTTACAGAATCCTTCATTTGCAAATCAAGAGGACGGGGAAAACACCCAAGTTGAAACATCAAAGCCAAAATCACAACAAGCGGATTGCGCGCGCGTTTCGTTGCTGTAATGAGACTCGGCAAAATAGGTTTCAATTTATTCAACAATTTGGGGAGCGGATGAACCCAATACAAACACAGTGATGACGATAGAAGATGCGGCAAGTATGACGCATCCCAAGATTCGCGCCCACGCAGAGAGTGTTGGACGCGAATGAATAGTGGGCAATTCACCCAGCCATAAACCCAGGGGGGCGATTGACGCAAGTAACCAGGCGGCAACAGGAATATCGCTTGTGTCGTAACTCCAACCAGTCGCCGCGCCAAGAGCGGCAATGCATGCGATTACAACCGCGCCACTAAACCCAACACACTCATTCAGCGGCGCATTTGATTGAGTGGCCAATCGCACCAGTGAAACAAATCCAAGACAGCAAGAAGCCGCGCCAATTGGTATTGCAAGTTTTGCAAATCCCGAAAGCATTGCAAGTACCGAGGGTGCAATCAACGCAAAGCAAAGTGAAATGATCGTTGAGAAACAATTTCGCCTTCGAACCACAACAAACAATAATGTGGAACAGACGGCGGTTGCCACTCCAAGCAGTAATCGGCTTGTCACATTTTCCCACCCGGGGATATTTATAAAAAGTACGCCCAAAATTACGGATGAGCAGGAAATAAAAACACGCGCGCCAAATGAGCGAGAAAATAAATCACCAATGCCAGTTATAAATCCACATATCAAAATGGAGCACGGAAACCACAACCATCTATTCAGTGTTGTAAAATTCTGAAGCGAGTCTTCGGAGATTGCGCTTATAAATAAAACGCTCGCTATGGCAACGCCAAAAAAACTACCAAATCCAAACTCGCGAGAGCGGGTCACTCGCCACACACTGAATGCAACACCAAAAATAACTGGCAACGCAATCCCAAACAACAAGATTTGCATTTCCATATTGGAAACCTTTCAATCGCAATAGTGAACCACAGAAAACGCTCTTGTGTAATTTAAGAAATCACCAAGTCTATCCCCCACTTTTATTGGGAATAAGCGCTGGTCTATGGGATGAATTAAGAAGAGGTGGCTTCAAGCGCGACAATAATCCGCACACTTTTCCCGATTGCATTTTTTTCAATTCCGTAGGTCATTCCAAATTCACTGCGATCAATTGTAAAAACGGCTTCAAATCCTATTTTATTTCCGCGTGCGGATTCTGATTGACCAGTCATTTCCATATTCACCGTGATTGGTTTCGTGACTCCGTGCATAGTCAAATTACCGTTGACAGACCACGTGTTGCCTTCAAGTTTTTTAGAGGAAGTGCTTACAAACGACATTTCCGGAAATTCTTTCACACTGAAGAAATCTGGGCTTCGAAGGTGCGAATCCAAATCTTTATTCGCGCTTGATACGGAGTTGGTGTCTATGACCACATTGAGTGCTAGAGTCTCCATCGGTGTTCCACTTGTTGAGATTGTTCCGGTGACACCATCAAATCTTCCCCAGAACATTCCTGCGCCAAAGTGTTGGACTCGGAATAATCCCATTGAGTGTGTGTCATCAATTTTCCAGGCCGTTGCAGCGCTTGATGTTTGCTTTGCGATTGTTTGCGTAGGTGATGCGTTTGGTGTGGGCGCCACCACTGGTGGTGTCTGCGTGCTTGGAGCATTAGAATTTTGTTGCGAATTTGCTGCCAACATGATTATTAAAGTGGCGGCAAGTGTGAGTACTGGGGTGACGGGTAAAAACATAAAGGCTCCGTTTTGGGGTTAGGTTTTCTAGGCCGCGCAACTGTACACACGCAGCATTGATGAACGAGAAATATTTTTCAACATGAGGTGGTTTGGAATAAAAGACACAAAATTTAATCTTAGTTTTTTAAACAGGTTTCATCTTGAAATCCCATTTTGTTTGAGAGTAAAATTCAATGAAGTGCAATTCAAAAACGAGGCATGATCGTTTGAAAGACTCCAAGAAATATATGAATAACAGAATTTAAAGTCCTATAATATATAATATAGAAATTGTTCCACGTGGAACACACTTATGAAATTTGAGTGATACATTGATTGGACAAACTTCAATATGGAGCCCCAACATGTCTAGCACACCCAATCAAAGCAATGACGCAAATATCAAATCACCGTTACAAACAGAGAAATTGAACTCTGAAAGCACAACAGAAAAACCGGTTGTGCCAGTGGTATCACAAACATCTGTTGGAAAACTTGGTCGAGGACTTGGCCGATTAATTCCAATTAAAAACTCTCAGGATAACACGGTAAAAACAGCTGTTTCCGGCACTATTTCTAGTACCCCTGTTACACGAGTCCCTATTCAACCTGATCTTTCAAAAAGTATTGTGACAACAGATAAGGTCACAATCAGCCCCGAATTCGACAAGGGTTTAAAAGTTTCCGGGTTTGTCTTTGGAAAGGGTGTTGAGGAAATTAATATTTCTAAAATTTCTGCAAATCCAAGACAGCCAAGAACTGACTTTAAAGTTGTGGAATTAGAGGGCTTGGCGGCTTCGATTAAATCAAATGGGTTGCTTCAACCAATCATTGTAAGGCCAATAGAAGGATCGGTCGGTCAATTTGAAATTGTCGCAGGTGAACGCCGTTGGCGCGCCTTTAAAATGCTTGGGAAATTGTCAATTCCAGCTATTATTGTTCAAGCTTCTGACGAGCATTCTGGTGTTTGTGCCCTTATTGAAAATGTTCACAGAACAGATCTAAACCCAATGGATCGAGCTATTGCGGTTCAAAAACTATCTGAAGAGTTTTCGCTTACCCATGACAAACTTGCAGAAAAGCTCTCTTTAGATAGATCTACGGTTACTAATTTGCTTAGGTTGGCCGAATTAGATACTCAAACAGCTGGGTTGGTTCGCCAAGGAATCCTGTTGCAAGGCCACGCTAAGGCGCTACTTGGAGTTCTAGATATTAAAGCTAGATCAACACTAGCCGAATCAGCCGTTCGGGGTGAGTGGTCAGTTCGCGCGCTTGAAAGAGAAGTACAGAGACTATCTGCAGAATCTAAAGGCAGAGTTCCACGTGGAACACAACCCGCAAGACGACAGGCAAACGTCAAAGATTTAGAAACGAGATTGAGTTTGCTATTAGGAACCCGTGTCACAATCCAGCTTGGTCGAAAACCAAACACTGGAAAGGTTTCTATGGAGTTCTTTTCGCTGGATCAGTTTGAAGGAATGCTGGCCAAACTTGGACTGCGGACGGATCAAATTCAATTTGAAAATTAAATTAAGAACTGTGAATATTCAGCAGTAAGGTTTGGCTTTATTTTAAAGCAAAAAGCTGCTGTATCGCGCATTTAACCCATCAATTCATAATTTTAAAAAAGCAGCCTGTTGTAATAATTTTTACAACGCATCCAATTAATTTTTGGTTATAAGACTTCAATACTCTTCATAAAGTCCGGCAATTCGGTTTCCAAACCAAGAGATGCTTGAATTGCTCCAGAAAGTGCAACGCGTGAAGCCTGCTCACCATGATTCAAAATAACTCTGGGGGTTCCTCCCTCTCGTGCACCAATCCAAGCGACTAAATCACCTTGATCCGCATGCCCGCTTAATCCTTCCAGATGAACACGTTCTGCCTTCACTTCAAACATTCCTTCTTTGAGCTCGATCAACTTCGCATGATGCAAAATTGAATGTCCAAGCAAGCCAACAATTTGATGGCCCGCGAATAAAATCGCGTTTCGTGAATCTGCAATGAGTGCAGCAAGATGATGGAGCACCGGACCAGCATCGCAAAATCCGCTGCCAGCCAGAATAATTCCAAGCTGCGTGCTCTTTGCAAGTTTTAAACTTTGCCTTCGATTAAATAAATGTTGCAGACCCGCGAATTGAAGCGGATCATTTCCGGCTTCCGCCGCAGTACGAAGTGTTGGTTCAAGCAAGGCCGGATATCGACCACACAATTCAGAGGCTCGAATAGCCATGGGCGAATCTAAATACACGTTCATTCCATGCAATTGGTTTGAGCGCGACAGGTCCGCCAAACGTAATAATAATGTTTGCGCGCGACCCAGCGCGAAAGTTGGAGCCAGTATTTTTCCGCCACGGGCCGCAACGCGCTTCACTACATCTGCAAGCGCGTCCGCCGACGAAGACCCGGCAGAGAAATTACGCGCTCCATTTGTACTTTCCATGAGCACAATATCTACATCTGGAAGTAATTCGCGGGCGCGAAGCAGGGGGCTGCGAGCAGGCCCCAAATCACCTGAAAACAGCACCTTTTTCTCATTTCCGTTTATTATAAATGCAACCTCAACACTGGCTGAACCTATAATGTGCGATGCGTCGTGAAATCGAAATCGCAGACCCGGTTTAATTTCGCGCCACACATTATATTCAACAGGACAAACTGTTTCGGCCGCAAGCATGGCGTCATGTGCGTCGTATAAAATTGGTGGCTCTGGGCTTGAGGCCTTGCTCTTTGTTCCAGGTTCTGGTGGGGGATCTATAACGCGAGCAATCGGCGTGGTTCCATTGCGCCACTCTTCGTGGCGAAGTACTTGCAGGGACGCACTGGAGCGCAACACGCGCGGCAACAAATCAGCCGTTGGTGGAGTTGCGAAAATGGGCGCGGCGCAGCGAAGCCGCGGCAACATTCCAAGGCGACCACAGTGGTCAACGTGGGCGTGCGTGACAATCACGCCATCCACATGTGGCCAATCAATTTCTGGAACCTGCAAATTTCTATGTTCTTGCTCTGGCGATCCTTGGAAAAGTCCAAAGTCAATCACAACGCGACCTCGCGGTGTATCCAATAATGTGCAAGACCCCGTTACTTCTCCCGCAGCACCTAATAATGTGATTGTTGCTCGTTCAGACACAGAAAGTGAGCATAGCCATCATTTGAAATGACGCAGTAATGTGTCGAATATCATCCCTGACCCACAGGTAAAAACCGCTTCAACCTACCCAAAGTCGATTTAGAGCCACCCAAAGTCATAATCAAAGTCACAAAGTCCGCCATATCCACAAAACGCCACCCCTCATTTTGATTTAGTCGCCCGAACAGGCGGCAATAGCAGCCCGCAACTCGGCTTTGGAATCTTTTGTGGGCATAAACTCGTGCCCAATGAATCCGCGGTACCCCGTGGCGACAATTGCCCGCATGATCGCCGGGTAATACAACTCCTGTTGAGTATCCAGCGGACCCCGACCAGGCACCCCAGCGGTGTGATAGTGAAGAATCCACGGCGCAGCCTTTTGGATGGTTCGGATCACGTCGCCATCCATGATTTGCATGTGATAAATATCAAACAGCAAACCAAATCGATGGTCATTCACCGCTTCGCAAAGTTGAAGACCCCAAGCGGTGTGGTCGCCCATGTGATCTTTGTGATCAATGCGCGAGTTGAGCAACTCCATCACCACTCCAAGATTTGATTTTTGAGCGATGGGTAAGAGCCGCTTTAATCCAGCCACGCAATTCTCCAAGCCCTTCGCGTCATCAAGACCACTGCGATTACCGGCAAACACAATTACAAGCGGCGCGCCAGATGAAGAAATTTGCGGAAAAAGAATTTCCGATCGTTTCATAATGTCGTCGTGATTTTCCAAGCGATTCAATCCGTCCGCAATTGTCGTGGGACCATTCGCAACCGGACACGCTAATTTTGCGGCGCGCACTTTTTGAATGTCGGGTGGATCAAGAAGATCAATCCCATCCAGGCGTACCGACTTTGCCAAGTCGATCACTTGTTCTATGGTCATTGAGCCCAAGCACCAACGCGCAACGCTTTGCCGAAGCAATCGCCCGTCATCTTTTGGAGCGCGGCTTCCAAACTGTTTCGAAACGTCGGCGGCGCCAAGATCAACCGCGTGCGCGCCACGAACCGCCGTTGCCAACAAACCAGCAGCAAGAATTTGTCGGCGGTTCATCATGTGTTTAGTGGTACGCGCTGAGCGGCTCACACGAACACACAAGGTTGCGATCACCATATGGATTGTCAACGCGACCAACAGCCGGCCAGAATTTTCGATTGCGAACCCAAGGCAACGGATACGCGGCCTGCGCACGCGTGTACTTGTGATTCCAAGAGTCGGAACAAATCGCCTCAGCCGTATGCGGCGCGCCCTTGAGAGGATTATCTTTGCGATCGCTTTTTCCCTGTTCAATCTGCGCAATTTCAGCGCGAATAGCAATCATCGCCTCGCAGAATCGATCCAGTTCCTCTTTCGATTCGCTCTCTGTTGGTTCAATCATGAGCGTGCCAGGCACGGGCCAACTCATTGTTGGAGCGTGGAAACCAAAATCCATTAAGCGCTTTGCAATGTCATCAATTTTAATTTCCGCTGACTGGTCAAACGTGCGGCAATCAATGATGAACTCGTGCGCGCAACGACCGTTCTTGTTGACAAACATAACCTTGTAATCATTTTGCACGCGCTTCGCCATGTAGTTCGCTGCAAGAATGGCAACCTGTGTGGCCTTGCGCAAACCATCCGCGCCCATGAGCGAAATGTACATCCAAGAAATTGGAAGAATGCTGGCGCTTCCATAAGGAGCGGCAGACACCGGACCAATGGCATGTTTGCCAGCGTTGGCTGGATTGATAACTGGATGACCCGGTAGAAAATCACACAGATGCGCGGCTACACCAATCGGACCAACGCCCGGGCCACCACCACCGTGTGGAATGCAAAATGTTTTGTGCAGATTCAAGTGGCACACATCTGCGCCAATTTCACCGGGGCGAGTTAAACCAACTTGCGCGTTCATGTTGGCGCCATCCATATAAACCTGACCGCCGTGTTCGTGAATAATGTCGCACAACTCCCTGATGCGATCCTCAAATACTCCGTGCGTGCTTGGGTAGGTCATCATGCAACACGCCAAATCATTGGTGTGAAGCGCGGCCTTGGCGCGCAGATCGGCAAGATCAACATTGCCCTCACTGTCGCAATCAACGGCAACAACGTGCATGCCCGCAACAACCGCGCTTGCTGGATTTGTTCCGTGCGCACTTTCTGGAATCAAGCAGACATTGCGATGGCCCTGTCCGCGTTGCTCGTGATACGCGTGAATGACCATTAATCCCGCATATTCACCATTGCTTCCAGAGTTTGGTTGCAAGCACATTCCCGCGAATCCGGTGATGTCACACAACCAATTTTCCAGCGTGCGGAAAAGTTCCACATATCCAGCGCATTGATCAAGCGGCGCAAATGGATGTAATTTCCCAAAGGTTGGCCAAGTCACCGGAATCATTTCCGATGTTCCATTTAATTTCATCGTGCACGAACCAAGCGCAATCATGCTGTGCGCAAGGCTGAGATCGCGCCCCTGTAATTGGAAGATGTAGCGCAGCAACTCGGTTTCACAGTGGTAACTATTAAATACATCTTGCGTCATAAAACTTTTGGTTCGCTTCAAAGAAGCAGGAAGCGCATCGGTTGCGTGAAGCGAAGCAATCTTTGGAGTTGGTTTGCCCGTGCCTGCGGCAAAGCATTCCAGAATGTCTTGCAAATCATTTGGCAAGACGGTTTCATCCAATGAAAAACCAATAGTTCCATCGGCGTAGTTTCTAAAATTAATTTTGTGCTTCTTGGCGGCGGCATTCACGTTGTCCGCGGTGGTGCCCTTGAGTTGCACGCGCACCGTGTCAAAGAAATGTTCTGGGCCAGGTAGGTGTCCAAGCATTTTCAAACCCGCAACTACGGTGGTGGTTGCGCGGTGCACGCGTTCGGCGATTCTTTTCAGACCATCTGGTCCGTGATACACGCCGTAAAATGCGGCAATGTTTGCCAACAGCGCTTGAGCTGTGCAAATATTGCTAGTGGCTTTGTCGCGGCGAATATGTTGCTCGCGTGTTTGAATGGAAAGCCGAAGCGCTGGACGACCCGCGGAATCGCGGCTGACACCAATTAATCGTCCAGGCATTTTTCGAACATGCTCCGTCTTTGTGGCAAAATACGCGGCGTGCGGGCCGCCGTATCCCATAGGTACACCAAATCGTTGCATGGAACCAATCGCAACATCGGCGCCCAATTCACCAGGAGAAGTCAGCAGAGTTAACGCGAGTGGATCTGCCGCCATGACCACCAACGCGCCGCCAGCCTTAATTTTTGTAATCGTTCCGCGCCAATCTCGGATACGACCATCGGTCGCCGGATAAGAAAGCAACGCTCCACAGAAATCGTTTTTTGAAAAATCAATTTTGTCGGCCTCGCCAACCACAACGGTGACACCAAGGCCGTAAGCGCGGGTTTGAATCACGCCGATTGTTTGCGGATGCGTTGCGGCGTCAATGAAAAACTTGACGCAACCATCTTTTGCCATTCCAAAGGCCATGTTCATAGCCTCGGCTGCCGCGGTCGCTTCATCAAGCAAGCTGGCTCCAGCAATTTCTAATCCCGTGAGTTCGGTCACGATGGTTTGAAAATTCAACAAACTTTCAAGGCGGCCCTGCGAAACCTCAGGTTGATAGGGCGTGTACGGCGTGTACCAACCTGGATTCTCCAGAACGTTCCGCAGAATCACTCCGGGTGTAAGACAATCGTTGTAGCCCATTCCTATATATGAGCGGAACACCTCGTTCTTGCCAGCCAACATTCCAATTGCCGCAACACATTCCGCCTCACCGCGCATTTTGAAAGCCCCGCGATTGGTTGGATCGCTAATCATAAGTGGACGCGTTGAGCGAATGGATTCTGGAATAGCCGCGCGCGTGAGCGCGTCCAAACTTTCATAACCCAGATAAGTCAGCATTTCGGCAATGTCGGCGTCGCTTGGACCAATGTGGCGGCGCGCGAATGTATCGAGCGGCTCAAGCGAATTGATGGTGCTGCTGGTTGAAGACGCAACTTTTTCAAGCATTGACATGCGAGGAGTATAGAGAGAGTGAATGGCGAAATTCTTGCTCATTTGATTTGATTTTTACAAAAACACAATTTTTAAAACAATGATCGACGTCAGCGTCTACGAAATAAAAAACCGCCCCGAAGAGGCGGTTTTGATCGGCACGAATTGATGAGCAAGAAGAAGCGGTGGCGCTTAACCAAGAGTTTCTCGTGCGCTCACTTTTCCATAGTCATCGGTCGATAGTTGAATTGCTGTCCACCAATGGATGCGTCAAACATAAGTCCAGAAGGATTGGTGATAAAGACGGCGACGCCTTCCTTATATGAAGCGCTGCCACCGGCGCCCGCAGCAATAGCAACAGCCGATGCGTTTGCCGCGAAGACGAATTTTCCGTTGATGAAGTTCTCGTATCGATCCTTGTCCTTAAAGAAGATCAACTCGGAAAATGTTTGGCCTCCCAAGGTTGCACCAATTGTTCCTTTGCTCAGGTCGCAATAACCAGTTGCCTTGCCGCCTTGAAATACCTGCCCGCGTCCGTAACTGAAAGCAAGTCCGGCGCCGCCATTTCCAACTTCAGGAAAAATTGCGTAGCCATAATTGTCTTTAAAAAACTTGTCAAGCGATGGGTCTTTTGCTTTTGAGTTCGCAACAGCCGCGTTGACTGAAGCTGTGAGCGCTTCGCGGTCGGCGGCGGTTTCTGGAACAGTGGAGCAATGAACCATCGCGAGTGATGTGAAAACCAAAATTGCGCACAGCGAGATTTTTTGAAACATGGAAATCTTTCTTTTAGGAATATTCAAACCCGCCTTCGCAATCGCGCGAAAGCCCAACCGAAGGAAGGAGTCTATAAGAAGAAGTCCGGAATAGTTACGATTGAAAATATATGGCGGTTGATGTTGAACCAGATGTAAGTTTGACCACGAATTTTTGTTCGGCATATGACCAACATCGCACTTAGTATGAGAAGCCCCCAACAATGGAGCCACCCATGAACAGCGTCCGTATTTCACTCAGTGTCATTCTTGCGACTTTTTCGGCTGCCGCATTCGCAATCGTGCCTCCCTCAACAACTGCGCCCGAAGCACCCACAACAACTCAATCACCCGCGCAAACAACAGAAAATGCGCCAAGCAACATTCAAACTGAAACGGCTGAAAAATCCAAAGCTCCAACAGACGCCATCAAGCCGCCACACAAGGGCGAACTCGTGGAAGGCAAGTCGGTCAATCCTTACACGTATTCACCCGACGAAATTCCAGCGGATCCAAATAATCCAGCCGAAACAGATTTGCGCGCCGCGCTTACGGCCATGGGTCCAGTCGCCATTGAGTGGTATCAACATGTGCAAACACTTTCGAATCCGTTTTTTGAGGGACGCGTTCCGGGAAGTCGCGGCAATGATTTAGCCGCGGAGTATGTTGAATTTTTTATGAAGCAGGCCGGACTTGAGCCAGCGTTTGCAACAGCCGGAGACGCGTCGGTAAAAACTTTTCGCCAGCCATTTGAACTTGAGGGCGGCGCACCCAAAGTTGAAACAGCTGTTGTAAGTATGAGTGGCAATTCGCTCAAGCGCGGTGATCAGTTTGAGGTCATCGGAAGTTCCGGCAGTGGTGTCGTGACAGCGCCACTTGTATTTGCGGGTTACGCCATTGAGGCGGGACAAGATGGATACACCAGCTTCAGTGAAAAAGATGATTTTTCGGGTAAAATAGTGATGTTTTTGCGATATGAACCGCTCGATGAAAGTGGACGAAGCTTGTGGAGCGATCGTCGCTTTAGTGGGTATGCCGGCATGCGTCCAAAACTGGACGCGCTCGCAGAGCGAAAGCCTGCTGCGTTGATCATGGTGAATCCACCGGAATGTAAAAGCGGCGCCCGGGGTCTTGAGAACACCGAGAGCAGTGTGTTTGGTTCAAGTTATGAATTTCCAATTGTGCAAATTACGCAGGAGCAGGCGGACGTGTTGGTGAAGTCCGCCGACGAAAGTGGTCGGTCATTAATGGACATGCGCCGTCTAGCCGACGATGGAAAAATAAAAACACTCGCGCTGAAATCCGATGTCAAGGTAAGCATCAATGTTGCCATTTCTGAAAAAGGCTTGGCGGCGCAAAATGTTGGTGGCATTATTCCGGGCAAGGGCGCGCTGGCAAGCGAGTGGGTCGTTCTTGGATCGCACTACGACCATGTTGGAATGGGCTACTTTGGCGCGCAGCCAAACAATCGCGGCAAGTTGCACCCGGGCGCGGATGACAATGCAAGCGGAACTTCCGCCATGTTGTGCCTTACGAAAAAGTTGAAGGACTACATGGGCTCCAAAGAGGCGCCGGAAAACTGTCGCAGTATTTTGCTCATGGCGTTCACCGCCGAGGAAATGGGTCTTGATGGAAGTCGCGAGTATGTGAAGCATCCGACAATTCCGGCCGACAAAATTGCGGCAATGTTGAACATGGATATGGTCGGTCGCCTGAGTGGCGATCGTTTGGCCATGAGTGGCACTGGCACGGCCCAGGGTTTTACCGATCTCATTCGGCCCGCGGTTGTTGCGAGCGGTTTGACGGTTGACGCGGACTCCACGGGGAGTGGACCAAGTGACCACGCCAGTTTTTACGCCGCAGGAATTCCAGTGTTGTTTCTCTTCACACGAACTCATCCTGAATATCACACGCCACTCGATCAAGGTTTTACGGTCAACCCATATGGCGCCAGCAAGGTCATTGCGCTGGCAGAGGGCTTGATCAAAATTCTTGTGACAACTCCGACCAAGCCCGTGTTTCAAAGCACAGACAGTTCCGGGGGCGCAAGTCGCGGTTATGCAAAAGTTCGACTTGGAATTTCACCTGGTCAAGGGAAGCGCAAAGATCCAGGACTATTGATTGAGGGAGTTACTGCGCAAACCAGCGCCGCAGATGCTGGTTTAAAAAAGGGTGATGTTATTTTGAAATGGGATGATCAACCCATGAGTGATTCCGGCGAACTGATGTCTCGGTTGCGCGAGAAAAATCCCGGCGATGTGGTGACGTTGCACATCAAGCGCGATGGTTCGGAACAAGATGTGAAAGTCACGCTAAAGGCTTCTGAAAAATAATATTTTATGTGGGGCGCTTTGTTTTGCGCACAAAACTTTGGGTAGATCAGGCTTGCTCAGCGTGATGGCGCAAGGGTTTTTGTTGTGAAATTTCGGGATTTGACTTCATATTTTTAAAATTACAAGATGGACCATATCTTCCAACGCGACTCGCGCCGAGTGCGTATCGTTGCGGCATGAACCACGAATCTTTGAAGAACTACGTCACGCTTGGTCGCTCTGGTCTTCGCGTCAGCCCGATGTGTTTTGGAGCCATGACGTTTGGCGACGAGTGGAAAATAGGAACGGACAGTACAGAAAGCCACGCCATGCTGACGCACTACTTGCAGGCTGGCGGCAACTTTATTGATTGCGCCAACATGTACAACAAGGGCCACAGCGAAAAAATTGTTGGTGATTATTTTTCAACTGGCGCGGGCAGGGGCACACGCGATCGCGTTGTCATTGCCACAAAGTTCATGGGCAATATGTGGCCTGGCGATCCCAACGGCGGCGGCGCCGGTCGCAAAGCCATTCGCCACGCGGTGGAAGACTCATTGCGCCGTTTGCAAACCGATCACATTGATTTGTTGTGGGCGCACTTTTGGGATCAACACACGCCTGTTGAAGAAATGATGTCGCAAATGGATCAGTTGGTGAAAGCTGGAAAGGTGTTACACATTGGTTTGTCTGATCATCCAGCGTGGGTGTGTGTGAAATGTCAATACACGGCGTTGATGCGTGGTTGGGAACCGTTGTGCGCTTTGCAAATTGAATATTCACTTTTGCAGCGCACCGTGGAAAGCGAACTCATGACTATGGCGCGCGACCTCAATCTTGGCGTCACGCCGTGGGGTTCGCTTCGTGGCGGCGTGCTGAGTGGAAAGTTTGATCGCGGTCATTTGCCAAATGACTCCGGCGCAACACGCGTGAAATCAACATCACCATGGATGGTTGAAAAAACATTTGTCTTGCTTGATTGCCTGAAGGAAATTGCCGCGGCACACCAATCCACGGTTGCACAAGTTGCGTTGCGCTGGGTGCTAGATCAAAGCGGCGTCACAAGCGTCATTATTGGCGCCCGCCACAGCGCGCAACTGACCGACAATTTGGGCGCGTTTGCGGTGAAATTGACAGTTGAAGAGCGCGCCACGTTGGCCGAACTGACCAAGTTTGAGCCGCCGTTTCCCTGGAAATTTTTCGAAACCATACCAACTGCCATTCAAAATGGAACCACGGTGAATGGACAAAAGTCCGATGTGTGGGACGGTTCACCCAAGACAGCGGCGGAACGTTTCTAAATTTTAATCCCAGCGAAAGACGCCCTTGCGCCACGCGTAGATGTACGCGACCACGCTTGTCCCAATGAAGAACAGAATGCGCGCCAAGAACAGCAACGCCTCCGGACTCTTTGGTTCAAGTTGGGTGAAGGTGACGGCCCATGGGTACAGGAAAATAATTTCCACGTCGAACACCAAGAAGGTCATGGCCAACACATAGAAACGAATGTTGAAACGCTTGCGCGTGGTGCCAATGGCATCCATGCCGCTTTCCACGGGGGTTCCCTTTGTAGCGCCGACATTTTTTGGTCCAAGAAGCGAACTCGCAACTTGATTGAAAGCCGCAAAGACCGCGGCCATCACAAATACAATTAAAATTGGCGCATACGAGCTCAACATGAAATCGGTTGGTGCTGGTTCGGTCATCGCAAGTTCCGTAATCATTGCATCCATGAATTCCTGAAACCATTCGTTCAACAACGCCGCATGATTGATCGGTCAAACTTCTTCCAATCTTGCACAAACAATCGGGGCAGCCGGACTCGAACCGACGACCTTCTGGTCCCAAACCAGACGCTCTACCAAGCTGAGCTATGCCCCGCCAACAAATCAGTGAGGGAACAAGTCTAGCAATTAAAGCGGGGTGCGGAAACCCATGGCGCGCATGGCGCACCAGCCAAGAATGCCTTCCATAATTGCGAACCAACCGCCGGCAACGCAGCCAATCGCGGGCCAAATGAGCCACGCGGGTCCGCCCATGAACCACCATATGCCTGCGGCAATTCCCAGCGACTCAATCGAAGCGCCCATGATGATGCGCGCGGTTCGGCCTTGCTGATTGATGTTGCATTTCATTTTTGAAACCTTTTAAAAACGTGTTGACAGTGACCTGAACAAAAATTTTATTTTAAGAAACGAATTCATCACAAGCAAATCCAAGCATGGCAATTTAATTTCTGTGAACGATCAACACAGTATTAAAACTCGCACGTGCCCGTGGCGCGCGGAAATGGAATGCAATCACGAATATTTGTCAGACCTGTCGCGTAAGAAATTGTCCGCTCAAACCCAAGACCAAAGCCCGCGTGCGGTACCGAACCATAGCGGCGCAAATCGCGGTACCAACCATAATCCGCTGGATCCAAATGGCTTTCACGCATGCGCGTGTCAAGAACATCAAGACGCTCTTCGCGCTGGCTGCCACCGATAATTTCTCCAATGCCTGGAGCAAGCACGTCCATGGCCGCAACGGTTTTGTTGTCGTCATTCAGGCGCATATAAAAAGCCTTGATGCCCTTTGGATAATTCATCACTACCACTGGGCGACCAACCACCTCTTCCGTGAGATAGCGCTCGTGCTCGCTTTGCATATCAATGCCCCACGACACTGGATATTCAAACTTCTTCCCGTTGGCAATTGCCACTTCAAGCCGCTTGATGGCCTCGGTGTAATCCATGCGTTCAAACGGACTTTTTACAAACGCCTCCAGCCGCTGCACGCACGATTTATCCACTCGTTCCGCCATAAACGCCATGTCATCGGCGCGTTCATTCAGCGTTGCGGTGAAAATAGATTTCAATAAACCCTCGGCAAGATTGGCGTCCGCCACCAAATCTGCGAACGCAATTTCGGGCTCAATCATCCAGAATTCAGACAGGTGGCGGGACGTGTTTGAATTCTCCGCGCGAAATGTTGGACCAAATGTGTAGACCTTTGACAGCGCCAAGCACCAACACTCAACATTTAGTTGACCGCTGACTGTGAGATGAGCCTCCTTGCCAAAGAAATCTTTATTCCAATCCACTTTTCCATCTGGCGTGCGCGGCGGATTGACAGCGTCAAGCGTGCTCACACGAAACATTTGTCCCGCGCCTTCGCAATCATTGGCTGTGATAATGGGTGTGTGAATCCAAAAGAATCCTTGCTCATGAAAGTAACGGTGAATAGCCATGGCCATGGTGTGACGAATTCGACCGACTGCGCCGAAAGTATTTGTGCGCGGACGTAAGTGCGCTACCTCACGTAAATATTCATACGTATGCGCTTTGGGTTGAATTGGATATGTGTCTGGGTCATCTACAAATCCGTGCACGCGAATTGACTCCGCCTGCATTTCTAAAGTTGGAGTTTTACCCTGACCCATGACCAATTTGCCTTCAACTTCAATTGAGCAACCCGCCGTCAACTTCATAATTTCATTTGTGTAATTCGCCAATGCGGCGGGAGCCACAACCTGCAACACTCCCTGGCAACTTCCGTCGGACAGATTTATGAAACTAATTCCGGCCTTGGAGTCGCGGCGTGTTCGTACCCAGCCTTTCACGCACGCGGCTGTATCAATGTGTGTGGTTGGCGAGCGAAGAATTTCTGCGATGGCGGTTGAGTGCATGGTTGCTCCAAGTAGGGGAAGTGCATCTTGGATTGAAGTTGGCTTCTAGGCAACCGCAAATACAATTAGATCGGCTTCAAAATGAACAACCATCAACCTCAATGAACTGCGTCGAATTGGCAGTAAATAGAGATTGGATATCAAATCCAGCAGTTAAGGTCTTATAAAAACACAATTAAAAGTGTTTTATAAGTATATAAGTCTTATAACCATATCAAAATACATGCCACAAACCAGCCCAATTGGTATGGCAATTGCTTTGAATACAGCTCAATGCTTCCATCTTCGTCAAATCCAAGCACGCAACACGCGCAAACCAATGCGAATTCACAAGTGAATTCCACCGGTTCTACGCGTTTGAACTTGTTGCTGAGCCACGGCGATTGGCGGGATGACACATTCGCCGAACAACTTCCGCCACTGCTTCGGCCCATGGGCGTGCATTGCGTCCAGGCTCGCTCCGCAACAGAAGCCGCGCGCGTTTTAGAAACCCAGCGCATTCACGTGGCCGTGGTTGATGTAAGTCTGCCCATGGAAGATGGCGTGCTTGGAGTCGATCCCGCGGGCTCGCGCGTATTGCAAATTCTTCGTCGTTTGGAGCAACCGCCTCCAACCGTTGTTGTTCGTCCGCCACAACCCAGCGCGCGCGAAGCCGTGCGCAGCTTGCAAAACATGTTGCAAGAGGGTGCGTTCGCGGTCATCGATCGTCCGTTTCCAGTTGAGTCAATGCTTGAGCTGCTGCGCAGAATCTTGCAACGACATTACGCAAATGTCTGGCCAATGCGGCCGGGTGTTTGATTCTTTTACCCCGTTTTGAAGGAGATACTTTCATGAAGGTTCGACCACTTGGCGACAAGATTCTTGTGAAGCGTGATGAAGCCGCGACCAAAACCGAAGGCGGAATTTTTCTGCCCGAGAGCGCAAAGGACAAGCCGAAGCAAGGCAAGGTCATCGCTTTAGGAACTGGACCGCTCAACAAAGACACCGGCGCCCGCTTGGCGTTCAGCGTGAAGAAGGGCGACACCGTCATCTTCTCCAGCTACTCCGGCACCGAAGTCAAGATTGACAACGAGACATACCTCATCGTGACCGAGGAAGACATTCTTGGGGTCGTCGAGTAAATCAACTCGCCCCAAAAACAAATTTCATTTCAAATCACTTCAAACTTAAAGGAATAAAAAATGGCTGCAAAACAAATTACATACGAAAATGACGCGCGTGAACGAATTCTTCGCGGCGTGCAAAAGTTGGCCAAGGCCGTCAAGGTCACTCTTGGTCCAGCTGGTCGCGTTGTTGTGCTTGAGAAAAGTTTCGGCGCGCCAACCGTTACCAAAGACGGCGTGACTGTCGCCAAGGAAATTGAACTTGAAGATGCCTATGAAAACATGGGCGCGCAAATGGTCAAGGAAGTAGCCAACAAATCCAGCAAAGACGCTGGCGATGGCACCACAACCGCAACCATCTACGCGGAAGCCATCTTTCAAGAAGGCCTGAAGAACATCACCGCTGGCGCAAATGTGAACGCGGTGAAGCGCGGCATTGACGCCGCGGTTCGCACCGTCACCGACGAGCTTAAGAAAATGAGCAAGCCAGTGAAGGACTCCAAGGAGATCGCGCAAGTTGGTTGCTGCTCCGCCAATCAAGACATGAACATTGGCAAGATCATTGCCAACGCCATGGACAAAGTTGGCAAGGACGGCGTGATCACAGTTGAAGAAGGCAAGAGCCTTGAGACCGAAGTTGAATTGCTTGAAGGCATGCAATTTGACAAGGGTTGGCTCAGCCCGCACTTCGTCACCAATCCAACCGACATGGAATGCGTGCTTGAAGACGCCTACGTGTTGGTGAACGAGAAGAAGATCAGCGCAGCAAAAGACCTGCTTCCAATCTTGGGCAAGATCGCCGAGAGTGGTAAGGCTCTTCTGATTGTTGCCGAAGACATTGATGGGGAAGCGCTTGCCACACTTGTGGTGAACAAGCTTCGTGGCGTTCTTAAAATCTGCGCCGTCAAGGCGCCAGGTTTTGGTGATCGTCGCAAGGAAATGCTCGGCGACATTGCCACACTTGTTGGCGGTGAAGCAGTGATGGAAGAACTCGGCGTGACGCTTGAAAATCTCACGCTGACACAACTTGGTCGCGCAAAAAAGATCACGGTGGCCAAGGACACTTGCACGCTTGTTGAAGGCGCCGGCAAGACCAAGGACATTCAAGGTCGCATTGAGCAGATCAAGGGTCAAATGGAAAATACCTCCAGCGATTACGACCGTGAGAAGTTGCAAGAGCGTCTTGCCAAACTTGCCGGCGGCGTTGCGCAAATCAATGTCGGTGCTGCCACCGAAGTTGAAATGAAGGAGAAGAAGGCCCGCGTTGAAGATGCTCTTCACGCGTGTCGCGCAGCCGTGGAGGAAGGCATTCTTCCTGGCGGTGGAGTTTCTGTTCTTCGCACACGCAAGGCGCTTGATCGTCTTGCGAAGTCTTTGGAAAATGACGACGAGAAGGTGGGCGTTGATATTGTTCGCCGCGCACTCGCCGCTCCTTTGAAGCAAATCGCGACCAACGGTGGTCTAGATGGCTCGATTGTGGTTCAGAAGGTTGAAGAGTCAAGCGACACCAACTTTGGTTTCAATGCTTTGACTTGCACCTACGAAGACCTGGTCAAGTCGGGCGTGATTGTTCCAACCAAGGTTGAACGCGTCGCTCTGCAAAATGCAGCCAGCATCGCTGGACTTTTGTTGACCACAGACTGCGCGATCACCGAGATCAAAGAGAAAAAGGCCAAGCCTGAGATGGGTGGCGGCGGCGGTGGTGGCATGGGTGGTATGGGCGGAATGGGTGGCATGGACGGAATGGATTTCTAAGCCCACGCTTTCATTACAGAGATAAGTAGATACATGGGGTCTTGCGACGCACGGGCGTTTCAAGACCCCATTTTATTTTTAGAACATCTGTCGTATTGATGTTGAATGCACATCATGGACGGCGCGTTCGCCGCAAAAAAAGAAACCGCGTCTTTCAACGCGGCTTCTAAAGTATCTAAGAAATGTGCTGTGAAATAAAGCTCACGCCACTTTACAATCTCTTACTTAGCAATCAAGAAATCTCGACCCAAAATGCCATCGACAGTGAAAATATGGAACGAGGTATTGACTTGCGTGTCGTAATTAAAATTAGCACCAGCTGGCTTGTCATCTGGACCAGTCCAGTAGCCACCCATTCCACCCCATGGTCCTGGTGACTTGGTCAGAGTGGCTGAAGCAAATAAGCCTTTCTCTAGGGCCGTTGAACCAGAAGCTGAATTTGCGGCAAGCACTTGAGCGTTGGCATCCATGCTGTCATTGCAACCTGCCAATGAAACATGGCTGTCGTAATACAGAGTGGCTGGCGTGGAATTGATGCACTGATTGAAGTAGTACGGATAATTACCACCAGCCCAGTTAGGATTAAATTCAGGACCTTCCCTGTTTTGAAGCCATTGATGCTCCAGCATTCGTGTTTTCAATTCTGGATACGCAGCCTGGCCCGAACTTGGAGATCGAAATACGGCTGGAGGAAGACCAGCTCCCTTGAGAGAGAGACAGCCCTTTTTAGAACCAAAGACTTCTGGCGCGTACATGCCAGCTGGGCTGAAACAATATGTTGTATCAACACCGTGGCCCGCAATGTGGCAAAGATTTGTGAAGTCATCACCCTTTTCAAATGCGGGTTGCGCCAATTCAAGTGAGTACTTGTCTTTGGGCGCGTAGAAAACCTTATCGTAATACTTGCTGTTTACATATTGGCTAAACGCGCGGCAATTGGCGAGTTTGAAACCACCTTCACCAGCGGGTCCACCCCAAGAACTATCCATGATCATTGGGGTTGCGTATGTCACACCACCAGCGCTTCCACCTTCGCACACATTCCAAATGCCCCAGATTCCGTAAACCGGACCAGCAACGCCGCCCTTCAAACCACCACCACCACCGCCACCCTGTTGAGGGCAGGTACCAATTTGACCGCCGTAGCCCACAATAATTGATGGCGGGCAAGCGCCTGTTGCGGCTTCATATTGCGTGGCCGCTTTGGCGGTAAATGATCCACCAATGTGTTGCGCAAAATCATCCAAGATAAAAGTTGGTTGGCGATCATTCCAATCTGCTCCGTAACTTCCACAAGCGCCAGCAAGATTGCGTAAGTTTCCAAGGCTTTGTGTAGTCAAAGCTCCGTCACGTGCTTTTCCAACTGCGGGAATAAGCAAAGACAGCAGCAAGCCAATAATTGAAACAACGACAAGAAGTTCAATAATGGTGAAACCCATTTTGCGAGAATTTGAATTCATAAAATTTCCAATGTGTAAGAGTCTAAAAAACAATCAACGCATTTCGCAGAACTTATTTTGAACCAAGGGTGTCTCGGCCCAAAATTCCATCAGCAGTGAGAACATGATATGAAACCGCATATCCACCATTGTCGGCCGCTGGATCAAACGCACCATACTTGTAGCCATTTGGCATTGGGAATGTTGCACCAGAACCATTTCCAAAATAAGTTCCTTTTTGGACAAGGGTTGCGGCATCGGTTTTGGTCACACGACTATTAGCATCGATCGCTTCGGTTACACCTAGTTGAGCAATGTGGCCGTCAAAGAATACGGTTGCTGGAGCAGATTGACCGCCCTGATTAAAGAACCATGGCATGGATCCACTTTTTCGAATTGCGGGCGAGAATGAATCTACATTCGCAATACCAGCCGAGATACCAGAACCCTTTCGTGGCCCATCCATGGTGTCAAGATTTGGCTTGTTTTGCAGCCATTGATGCTCAATACAGCGAGTTTTAAGATCTGGAAATGAAGCCTGGCTTGCCGCAGGAGACCGAAATCCAGCTGCTGATTTCGTTGGATCTTGGTAGCCCTTTTTCTTTGACAAAATGTCTGGTCCCCACATTGCAGCAGGACTCCAGCAATAGCTGCTTAAAACAGCCTGTTGAAGAGTTCCTGTGTAATCGTCACCGGTTTCAAGAAATGTTCCAGCTTTTTCAAGAGTGAACTTATCCTTTGGTGCGTAAAAAATCGGGCTGTAAAACTTATTTGTGGCGTATTTGTTAAAGCTCTTTGCATTCACTAATCGCCAAGAACCAAAATTACCTGTTTTGGACAGGCTGAAATCACATGGCCAATAGGCTTTTGCAACATCACATGTTGGGCTTGGTGGCTTCACGCCACAACTAGCAGCTTGTGGAATGAAAAATCCAACGGATGCGCCTTCTTTATCAAATCCTAAAGTCAATTGCGCGGAGCAGCGCTTTGGCGAATAAATGCTGCAATCACCACCATCACGACCAATGTCATCCGACACCGCGGTCCATTGTCGATCTTGGAAGTCGGCTCCGTAAATACCAGCCGCCTGACCAATGGCGCGAAGATTTGATTGGCTCTGTGTTAACAGTGCGGAATCCCGTGCTTTTCCGATGGCGGGCAAAAGAATTGCCACAAGCAAACCAATGATGGAAACAACAACAAGAAGTTCGATAATAGTAAAGCCCTTACGCATAAAAAGGGTACTCCTTTGAGTTTGCGGCTTGTTGCCGCGTGTGGAATGAGTAAAGAATTTGATGACAAATAGGTCGGGCTTCATTCGAATTAGTGTGAGCCGTGTGAACAATTCGCTTGATTTCAACGATGGGTTCCGTGAAAAGGACAGAATCAGACAGGTAAGGATGATACCTTCGGCGTTCATTGGAATGAAAGTAAATTAATAAGCAAGCTCAATTTTTTGCATTCGGATGAATCATCAAGATCAATTGTGACGAACCCAAGGAACCCATATGAAGCTGTACACCAAGTCTGGAGATGATGGAACAACTGGACTTTTTTCCGGCGCCAGGGTGAGCAAGGATCATCCAAGAATTGAGTCTTATGGGACAATAGATGAGTTCAATGCCACTTTAGGCATGTGTTCAGCGACGTGTAAGGCTGATAATGCGTTGCACCGAAGGCTTTTGGATATTTTTGGAAGGCTTCAGAGTCGCATGTTTGACATAGGTGCGGACTTGGCAACTCCTGAGGGTGCCAACAATGAATCAAAAATTCAGCGCATTGGTGAGGAACATGTTCAAGAAGTTGAAAAATGGATAGATGAGATTGATGGCGCCAATACCCCGCTAACAGCATTTGTAATGCCCGGAGGAACGGAATTGGCTTCTAGACTTCACTTGGCTAGGACGATTTGTCGCCGAGCCGAGAGACAAATGATTCATCTGAGCCATACTGAGCCAGTCGGGTCCTCTCTAATTATGTATGTAAACAGGGTTAGCGACTTTCTTTTTGCAGCGGCCAGGCTTGTTAATAAGAATTCTGACGTCGAAGATGTGCTGTGGATACCATCTGTTTCTAGTAAATAAGCACCATTTTACAGCAAGAATGCAAAAGTGTTGTTTCTGGCTAATTTATAAATCGGCTTAATTTTTGGTATGTTTAATTAGAAGATGACACCAAGATCGCGCTATTTTAGGCATAGATTGTGATTAATTCAGATTATTTTTAAACAAGAAGACAGCATTTTGCTGTAAGAAGACGTATTTTTAGTCATTTTTATGTGTATTTAAGCTGGAGTACCAAAAACTCTATCACCGGCATCACCTAGTCCTGGTCGAATGTAGGCATTCTGATCAAGTTCACGGTCTAATGCTGCGGTGTAAATAGTGATGTTTGGATGTGCGGAAAGCATTTTTTCTACTCCTACCGGTGCAGCAACCAGGCAAATCATTTGAATTTTGGAGCATCCAAGTTTGCAAAGGTGGTCGGCCGCATGCACGGCGCTTCCGCCCGTTGCCAACATTGGGTCAACAATAATCACTGGACCCGCAGAAATGTCCTGTGGAAAGTGCGAGTAATAGTGAACGGGCAATTTTGTATGTTCGTCGCGTTGAATTCCAATATGACCAACGCGGGCTTCTGGAAAGAGCCGCAGAATTCCATCGGTCATGCCAAGGCCAGCACGCAAAATGGGAACAAGCGTGACGGGTTGCGAAAGACGCTTGCCCTGCGCAGGTTCAAGCGGGGTTTGCACGGTGTATGAGGTCGTAAAAAAATTGCGCGAGACTTCATACACCATGAGTCCAGCGATTTCGTTTAGAAGACGTCGAAATTGATCTGGTGGCGTGATTTGGTTGCGCGCCAGCGAAAGCTTGTGATGAATCAGTGGGTGATCAAAGATTTGCAGATTTTTGAATTGCGTGGATTGGGTAAGCACGTGCGGAGTGTAAGCGAGTGGTTCACGGCTGATTCAATTGCTGAAAGCTTGCTTGTGCTGCGGTGACTTGCGCCTTGTAGCCATCGATTTGCTTTTGCATTTGCTGCTTGGCGGACACCATTTGATTCAGTTGTGCTTGCAATGCTGCGGGATCTGAAGGAGATTGTTGCGCGCCAGCAGGCATGCCGCCCGCACTTTGGCCGTTCATGGAACCCATTGAGCCCTGCGCTCCCATGCCACCCATTGCAGCGCCGCCGCCCACAAGTTGATCTGCGGGAGCGCGTGTTAAAAGCAATCGAACTGTTCCAACAGCTGTGCCACTTTCGGAATAGAGCATGGTCCAGCCAATTTGATCGGGTTGTGAAAAATCAATGAGCGATGTGATACTGCGAGGCGCATCGGTTTGAGTTGGACTTGCATTGAGGGATTGAAATGTAAGTTGCGAACCCGTGGAATTAAATGAACCGCGTTGCCAAATCATGCTTTGATCTTGATCGGTTAAGAGCGTGCGCTGGAAAAATTGTCCGCCGCTATTGAAACCAATGGTGTCGACTTCTTGAATTGCGGCCGCGCCGTTGTTGAGAACGGTGTCACCGAAAAGAAATACGCCGCCAAGCGCCCATTGCCAAACGGCGCGGCCTTGTAAACGCTTTTCAACCTGTCCCGTTGGAGAGGCGGCTTCACCGGAAATATTCCACGCGCCAACAAGACGCGCAAGAAGTTGGTGCGCAGTCTCCACGGAAATTTGTGTAGGGGGGACTGGCGGCGCAGTTTGCGCCGAAGCGACCGCAGTTGAAGTGCGCGAAAACAATATTGATGCAATCAGAATTGTTGTAATTGAGAAAGCAAACACAATTTGTGCGCGGTTAAAATTTTTCATGCCGTGAAGATATGCGATCTTGAAGTTTAAAAATTTTGCACGCAGAAGAACTTTTTATTTAAATCGAGAAACGCGCTGATCGTCGTAAGGGGCAAGAAGGAACGCCACAATCGCGGTCCAACCCGTTTGATGCGACGCGCCAACGCCACGGCCATTGTCGCCATCGAAATATTCGTGGAAACAAAAATTACCAGCGAAGGCGGGCGACTTGTCAAGAATTGGATAGTTGCGATTGACGGGACGAATTCCGTCGGCTTCGGGCAGGAAAATATTCACTATGCGCTGCGCCAAGAACAACGCAACTTCTTTCAGGTTCATCATGGTGCCACTGTTTGTCGGGCACTCCACCTTGAAATCTGGTCCGTAGTAGTAGTAGTAACGCAACAAGCTTTCAAAGATTAGAAAGTTCATTGGGAACCAAACTGGCCCGCGCCAATTTGAATTGCCACCAAAGGCGCGCGTGTCGCTTTCGGCGGATTGATATTGCAGGCTCCAACTTTGGCCATCAATTTCAAGGACATATGGATTGTCCTTGTGTTCCAAACTGACGCTGCGAATTCCGTAGGGCGACAGAAATTGTTTTTCATCAAGGGCCCGGGATAAAAGTGCTTTCATGCGGTGTCCACGCAATAAACTCAACAGTCGCGTTTGACCACTGCCGGGAGATTTCCATCGAGAGATCAAGCTTGCAAGATCTGGCCTTCGCTCTAAAAACCACGTGAGTTGTTGATCAAGTTTGGGATGATTTTCAAGATCCATCTCATCAATGACGGCGACCGCAAACAACGGCACAAGCCCCACAATACTTTTCACGCGCACCGGAATAGCGCGACCATCATTGAGTTGAATAATGTCGTGGAAGAATTGATCTTGCTCATCCCACAAATCAATACCAAGGCCACCAAGATTTGTGGCGGCCTCCGCGATGAGCAGGAACTGCTCGAAGAATTTTTCCGCAATGCTTTGATAGAGATGGCCCGCGTTTGAAAGTTCAAGCGCCACGCGGATCATGGATGTGCAATATTTTGCAACCCATGCGGTGCCGTCGCTTTGCAAAATGACACCGCCCATGGGCAGCGGCTTGCTGCGATCAAACACGCCAACATTGTCTAAGCCAAGGAAACCACCTTCAAAAATATTGTGTCCGTCGCGATCTTTGCGGTTGACCCACCACGTGAAATCAAGCAGTAATTTGTGGCAAATTTCCGAGAGGAAGTCGTGGTCGGCGACATTCCACACGTGTTGTTCAATTTGGAAAATGCGATAGGCGGCCCACGCAAGCACGGGCGGATTGACATCGCCCAACGCCCACTCATACGCGGGAACTTGTCCGTCCGGGTGCTGCATCCACGGCTGAACAATTTGCCAAAGTTGGCGCTTGGCGCGCTCTGGATCGATCATGGCAAGGGTGACAGATTGAAACGCAAGATCCCAACTTGCAAACCACGGGTACTCCCATTTGTCCGGCATGGAGAGAATGCATTCGGCGTCCACATTTTGCCAGAGCGCGTTGCGGCCCTTCAATCGCTCAGCGGGCGGCGGCGGAAATGTTGGATCACCCTTGAGCCAAGTGTGAATGTTGAACTTGTACCACTGAAAATTCCACAGCAATCCTGCGAAGGCCTTGCGTTGAATGTGGCCGTACTCCGGTTTGTTGGGATTGCCATCGAGTGGTTTGTAAAAGGCGTCTGCTTCTTTTTGGCGCAGTGTGAAAATGGAATCGAAATCTTTGAAGGCGTCGCCCTTCACGGTTTCCAAACGCAGGCGCGCGCGCATGGTCACGGTAGCGCCGGCGGGAACAGTGAATTTGCGCACAAATGCAGCCTTTGTGCCTTCGCGCAGAGGGTTCACCGCGTCGCGATTTCCATTGACTATGTAATCATTGATGCCGTCCTTGGGATGCAAGCCGGGCGTAAGTGGAGCGCCAAAACATTTCTGCGTATTGGTTTCATTTTCACAGAACAACAATTCGTCAGACTTGTCGCAACTCAGCACATACTGGCTCATAAGATTTGGCGAAACAACAACATGGCCAGGTTCTTGCATGCGCATGCTGGGTTTGGTTGCGTTATGCACCCAACTCCAATTGTTACGGAACCAAGTTTGTAGCAACACATGAATGTCGGCCGCTTCGGGACCTTGGTTGCGAACCGTGACTCGCCACAGAATGTCGTCGGGGTCAGCTTTCGCGTATTCAACCGTCACGTCAAAATGGCGCAGATCACTGAAAGCCTCCGTGTCGAGCAATTCATATTCTGTCGCGTTCAGACCTCGATCGCGATTGGTGACAATAAGGTCTTCATATGGATACGCGCGCTGCGGATACTTGTAGAGCATGCGCTGATAGCTGGCGGTTGGTGTGGCATCTTGATGCCAATACAATTCCTTCACATCTTCGCCGTGATTTCCTTGCGAATTGGTAAGCCCAAACAAACGCTCTTTGAGAATTGGATCTTTTCCGTTCCATAAACCAATACCAAGGCAAACGCGCTGCTTTTCATCGCAGAAACCGGCTAAGCCGTCCTCGCCCCAGCGATAGGCGCGACTGCGGGCGTGATCATGCGGAAAATAATCCCACGCGTTTCCGTCGGCGGAATAATCCTCACGCACCGTACCCCACTGACGATCGCTGACCCACGGACCCCACTTGCGCCAGCGGTGATCAATCTTGTCCTCTGTCAGGCGCTGTCGCTCCGGATCTTTGGTTTGTGTCACATTTAAAAACCCATCGTTGCGAAGTGACGGATTTGGATCGGGATTTGATTTTTGATTTGTAGACTGATTTGGCGAAGCGCTCATTGGTATATGAGAGCATGTTTAACGCATCTTTACAAGCAAATTGGTTACGCTGTAGAAATGAATTGTTGTACGACCATTTTTTTAGAAACTGGCGCAAAAATTGTGGCGGCAGTCAGTTTGTTTTTATTTGTAAGCGCCTGGAATTGTGGGTGTGAGACAACGACAACGCCAGTTGATGAATCGGGGTGGCTCACGAAGCGCGATGATTCAGCGGCGGTGCAGAAAGATGTGAAGGCGGATGGGGGACTGAAGGCCACAGCGGTAAACCGCGGGCAAGAAAAGCCATGGGACAAGCCTATTCCAGTTGAGCAAAAATCCGCATTTGTTGCCCCAAATGCGCAGCAATTGAAAGAGTATTTGGCTGGGGCGACTTGGATTAAGTTGGATGAAAACGGGACTCGTCGACGAAGTTTACAACTAAAGACTGATGGTTTTTTTGTTGCCAAATCAGACGGTCAAAGCGGCGAGTTACCGGCATTTGATGGATTGAAAGTGCAAGCGAATGGAAGTTGGTCCGTGAAAGAAAATGAATTGCGATTGCTTCCTTATGCGGGTGACCCAGTAGTGGTGCAACTTCAATGGTTGGGGGACAAGCGAATCATGATGTTCAACGGCGAGTCGTGGATACGGGGCGAGTGACGCGACTATTTGTATTTGCGATCACAGACGTAATATGAGCGGCGCCACAACTTGGGATAGTCACGGCGAAGTTTCGCGCTTCGCTTCATTTCAATTTACGCAATTTGTTAAGCCAATTTGGGTGAAAGGTTTAACCTTCATCTATGCGCATACGTGCAATTTCTTCGCGCATTTGATCAAGCACGCGCATTTTGGCGTGGCGAATAGAAGCTTCGCTCATTTTTAAATCTTGAGCGACGCTGGCGACTGGTTCGCCGCGGACACCGTAGCGCTCGAAAGCTTCAAGCGTTTTGGGTTGAATATTGGTCCGCACTTTTTCAAGCGCGCGGCGCAGCAAATGCTCCGTCCATTCGCGGTCCCACACTGCGTTCAATTCACTTTGTTTTTCCGGTGGATCAAAATCCTCGGGCAAGCCAACGCTTGGACGCTTGCGGCGATAGCGATCGCGAAGGGCGTTCAGTGTGATGCGCTTGAGATAGCCCCGGAAGCGGCCCTTCGCAGGATCGTATTCAAACATGCGTGATTGCTTGAAAAACCCAAGCATGACATCTTGCAAGATGTCATCCACTTCTTGTGGCTTTGCTCCGGCATTGCGCGCAAAACCAGCGATCACAGAGCCATACATTTTGGAGAAATCATTCCAGCCAACTTGGCGATCAAGCGTTCCGTCGGCGCGTAAACGCAACAACATGGACGCACTGGTTTGATATGGATCTTTGGAATCGGTTGGCGGCGGAGGCGGAAGTTCTGGAATTTCCTGTTCACTATCACCATCATCCGTGGTTGTGCGCGCGATAAATGTCCACGGACCAATTGTGAGGACATCGCGATCGTGTAAATAAATTTTGTCGTTTGGTTCAAGCCGCACGCCATTGAGCAATGTTCCAAGAGAACTTGTGGCGTCTTCAATGCTGGCGCCCTTGCGATCAATTCGAAGCACCGCATGTCTGCGAGATACGGATTCATCTTCCAGCACCAAGCCAGAATCGGTTGCTCGACCAATGATGCAGGTGGAATTTCCCTCAATGCGAACGCCCGGGCATGCAGGACCGTTGGCTCGAATGAGAGAAAGAAATTGGATTGTTTTTGACAACGGTGACATTGGACAAGTTGAATATTGCCCGCAAATTGTCGTCGATGCAAGCGGGTAAATTTACTTCTTGACAGGCGCGTTCAGAGTGTTTGAAAGCGTTGAGGAGAATGCTTTCATTTTCTTAACCAATTTTTCGGATGGCTCTGGAGCATTTTGCAAAGAGGTTGTTGCTTGCCGAAGAAAAGCCGCGGCATCCGCATTTTGTCCTTCTGCGGCTGAAATACGCGCCAATTCAAAATATGCACGGGCAATATCGTCGGAGTCACTGGGGGATTCCGCCAAAAATTCAAGGCGAGCCCTGTTGGCGTTGTGGCGAGCCTCACGAAACGAACCATCCTCGCGAAGCGATCCGGCCAAGAGCAATTCTGTTTCCGCAAGCAAGCGTCCTTGATCGTTTGTTTGAAGCAGTTCAATCGCGCGAGAAAATTCTTGAGTGGCAAGGTCGTTGCGATGTTGAGAGGTCCAAAGGTGGCCCATGGACGCACGAACGCGCGCCTCCATAATGGGATCGTTGTTCAGACGAAGTCCAGCAAGTCGACTTGCCTCCGCCAAAATGTCCTGAGAGGTTCGTGGAGCGGCGCTGGGTTTTGAAACAATTTCCGTAAGCAGCTCCGTTATCAGAATGGTCGCGTCGTTGGCGCCCTGCGAAGAAATCTCCGCACGATCTTTTGCCGCGACGGCAATGGTTCGTTGCGAATACGCGTTGAAGACACTCGCAGTCAAAGCAATCACGGCGGCCAACCCCAGAGTGAAAGCAACAATGTGGTGGCGAATGGCGCGCTTGAGCCGTCGCGGCGGAGTGTCGGGGCGAGCCAGCACGGATTCACCGCGGCGAAAACGCTCTAAATCTTGGGCGAGCGCGAGTGCGGAGTCATATCGACCGCGCGGATCACGGCAAAGACAACGAGCGATGATTGCATCAAGATCACCACTGAGTGTTGAAATAATTTTGGCTGAAGTTGTATTTCGATTTTGAATCGCCACTTTCTTTTCATCGATAGAAAGGCCTTCAAATAATTGATGGGCAGCAAGCGTTTTGGAATCATCAGGCAAGCAGTCGGTGAGAAGTCGCAGCATGACCGCGCCAAGCGCGTAAATATCCATACGGGAATCAGCCTCACCCGCGCGAAGATTGCGCGCTTCTGGCGCCATGAAAGCTGGCGTTCCAACCAGGGCACCAGCGCGCTCGTCGGGATTCATGGGATCGAACGCGGCGCGCGCAATTCCAAAATCAATCACTTTCACAACAGCCTCGTCGGCATCAAGTGAAACCAAAATGTTTGAAGGCTTGAGGTCGCGGTGAATCACGCCGCGTTGATGGGCGTGGTGAACGGCGCGGCAAACCTGCGCCATGAGATCAATCCGTTGACCCAGTGAATGACCGGCGACATCGCACGCTTGGGTAATGGGCGAACCCGCGGCCAATTCCATGGCGAACCACGGACGACCATCTGGTGATTCGCCAGCCTCAAAAATTTTAATCAGGCCAGGATGATCAAGCAGCGCGACAACATGACGCTCGCTTTTAAAGCGCTCTCGACTAGATGAATCCAGCCGATCAGGTCTAAGAATTTTAACCGCCACCGAACGGCGAAGCGGTTCATCTTGTTCGGCCAGCCACACAATTCCAAATCCGCCCTCGCCAAGCACACTGCGAAGCAGATAGTGACCAATACGAATTTCAGGCTTGATTTCTGTTTGACCCAACGCGCTTTGCGGCGCGTTCCCAACGGTGGGCAACATTTCTAAAGCCTTGTTCAGAGCGGAGCGATTGCCGTGAAGCAACTCGCGCAAGGCCGCGGCGCGACGAGACGCGGGCAGTGAAAGCACCTTGCGAATTGCTTCTTCTGGTGTGATTGCAGGCGACGCCATGAATGCATACTAAGCGGCGCAGCGTCAAAGTTGATATTTAATTTTTGCATGAAATGACAATGTTCGAAGTTCACAAACGCAGGGTCGTTTCAAATTTGAAATTCAAATGTATGAAACATGCTGGAGAACGGTTACCTTTGCGCTCATGCCCAACCGTTCATTACAAGGAAAAACCGCGCTGGTTTGCGGTGCCACGCAGGGAATAGGTTGCGCCGCCGCGCACGCTTTGGCCGCGGCGGGAGCAAAGGTGATTCTGTGTGGACGCAATGATGAAGGCCTTGCCAAAGTCCTTGCTGAATTGCCGAAATTGGCGGAAGTTGGGTCTGGGGCTACGTTGAATGTTGCGCGCCAACATGAAATCATGTTGGTGGACCACGCAAATCCATCAGCGGTGGAGAAGGCGGCCGACGCGTTCGTTGCGCGAATTGGCGCGGTGCACATTGTGGTTGTGAATACGGGCGCACCAGAGGCTGGATATTTAATAGATGCATCAACAGAAGAAATTGATAAGTGTGTTGCGCAACTTTTATCCACCGCGCACAAGTTGGCGCAAGTAACCGCGCCGGGAATGCGCGCTGCAAAATATGGGCGCATTATTGTGGTTGGAAGCACAAGTATTGAGCGGCCTATTCGTGGTCAAGGCGTGAGCAATGTTGCACGCGCCGCCATGGCAAACTGGACTCGCACTCTTGCCGGCGAACTTGGTGGATTTGCAATTACTGCGAATTTAATCATGCCCGGTTCAACACGCACGCAAAGATTGGAATCAATCATCGCGGGCCGCGCAAAGCGTTCGGGTAGTTCAGTGGATGAAGTAGGGGCCTCCATGATTGGAAAAATTCCGGTGGGGAGATTCGCGTCACCACAAGAAATTGCCGCCGTGATTGTGTTTATCGCTTCACCAGCGGCCGCGTATGTAAACGGCGCGTTGATTCCCGTTGATGGCGGAATGTTGTGCATGCAGAGTTGAATTTGGACAAGACCGCTACCATGATCGAGTGAAAAACATTCTTTCAAACCCTAAATTCGTTTTTAAAATTTCAATTCAAATTGCCGTGTGCGCAAGCGTTTTAAGCGGATGTATTGCGGCAGCGCGCAAGATTGGCTCCAGCGCCAACAACGCTGAGTCGGGCGCGACAAGTTCACATGACATATCCACCACGGCATTGCGTTGGTCTGGGTCATTCATGAATTCCAGCGGAACTTCAGGAGGTCAAGCGCGTTTGGTGATTGAGCAATCAGGACGCATGCGCGGAAGCATGACCGACACGGTGTGGTCACAGGCCAATCCCACAGTGCCACCGCGCGTTGGAACGGTTTCGGGTTTGTTGGGCCCGGGCGACGACATTGGGATTACGGTGACATGGACCGGCGGCGCGTATGTTTCATATGCGGGTACATGGTCGCATCCAACTACGGGTTCGCTTGGCGCAAATTTGAAGGCGACCACATCCAAAGGACAGAGCGATGTGGATCAAATCACGCTCGCGTTGCATGAGCAAGGAATTCCTGGCGCGCCACCATACGGTGTTGCGCAAAAAACTGTCATGCCAGATTTCCAGAAGCAGTGGACGGGAACATGGACGGTGAATTGGTATGACGGTGGTGCGGATTGGGGAACGGGCACCGTTCGCGTCACGGCCGACGGCGCAATGAGTGGCGCATTGGTGGATGATGGATTTAATTCAACCGAATGGAATCAATCTGTTTCTGCGACATTTGCAGGGAAAATTTCACCTGATGGAAGCACCACAGCAACCGTGACGTGGTCTGACACGCGGCCAGTGTGGCCGGTCACGGGTAAGGCTTATTTTGTTGATCCAGAAAAGTTTCAGTTGAACTTTTCTCCTGCGAGCAA
>CAIUGT010000110.1 GCA_903898755.1 uncultured bacterium
CCCGAAACGGAATGGATTTGTTGGTTGCCGTTCCCACGGTTTCCAACATTTCTTCTTCTCATAGATGTAAACGTAAAAAACAGGTGGTCACAGTCACGCAACATCAAAGATTTAGGAAATAGTTTGAGAATGTGCCTTAATGCTTTAAAATGGCATTAAGACAAAAAAGTTTTAATTTAAAATGCGTTTATGGCGTTGGGTTTCGCAAATCACACGCCAGATTCTGCTCGTTCAAATGCCTGTTTAAATGACTTGGCGTACATCGCGCACTCAGAATGCGCTGAGCGAAATGCAATAGACCAATAAACGCTTATGGATTTGAAAGTGAACGCTTCTTGGTGACCGACTTAGCCACACTCATGCGATGCAGTTCACGCTGCATAAATACGCGGCCCACGCGTGCGGCAAAATATTGCGCTTCTCACAACGCCTTCTTGCGCGCGTCCAACTGTTGCTTGTACTTGGCGCGATCTTCGGCTTCTCTTTTGCCGCTGACAGGAATGCCAGTTTCAAAGTAAATGCCTTGCGCCAATGCCAAGCGCTTGAGTTGCTCGCGCGACTTCTCCATGCGCACATGATTTGTCCGCGCACTCTTCATGGCGCTAGATAATTGCGTGTCCACATCGCCAGCGGAAATCTGCGCGACAATTTTTCCTGAGGCGCCAAATAGGTCGGGCTCAATAATCAACACGCTGTCTTTGATCATGGCAACGGAATTCCCCGCACCATTATTGATGGCGCTTGTCAACACAAGCGCCTTTGTATTCGCGGCATTGGCGTACGTGAAAAATCCTTGAAAGTCTTTGCTCCACGCAAGCTTTGCAACTTTGGCTTCTAGCGCGGCGCGTGCAGCAGGGTCGGAAGCCACCACCAGCACCAACGGTTGCAAATCCGCCGACGCGACCGCAAGCCCCAACTTAGCGCTGAGCGTCACTGGCAACATTGGAGTTTGCGCCGCATCAGTGGCAACAAACTTCGCCGCAACTTCATTCATGTGCTTCACCATGTCGGCGGTGTCGCTAAACAATTCACTAGGTCCGCGCCCCAACCCCTGCACTTTCAAGGCGGGCTCACCTTGCGGCGTCAAAATGGCAAACGCGGTGTTCACAGGGTTGCCGCGCAACTTCTCAATGAACGCAGCCTCCGACTGCGACTCATATGAAGTGAGTCGAATGCACACAAATTTCTGAGCCACTTCAATAATGTCATTGTGCGTCAGCCAGCCATCGTCAATTTTCTTTTTGCCTGGACACCACATGCCCGACACGCCCGCGCAATGCGGCGCGCCCGTGACAAACAGAATTGGCTTGTTGGTTCGCTTGGCCTCTGCAAGTCCGCGCTCCAAAGTTGCGTACCACTGAATCGCCGGGTCCTTGCCCGTTGCGGGACTTGTGGTCCTGGTCTCTGGCCCGCCGCCATTAGGTGGCCCACCCCTGCCACCATTGGCGCCACCTTTTGCGCCACTTGATTTACCACTCTGCGCAACGGCACCTTGCGCTGAATTTTTTACAGAGTGCGACCCATTGTTGGATGCACTGAACACCTGCGCCAAAGCAGTCGAGCAACCGCACATGCAAGCACATGCAATTGCAATGCCACGCCTGGCATACAAATGGAAACTTGGCTGCGTCATTGGATTCATAATTTCAATTGCGCACGCAACGCGACGCGGGGACATTCAACTCATGCAAATTAGGCGCTTATTTGGCGGATTGTTGCCGATAAGCGCGGCCCGCGGCTGATGTTTCTTAGAGCAATCACAACGCAATTAGCGC
>CAIUGT010000111.1 GCA_903898755.1 uncultured bacterium
ACGCCCATCACTTGCCCATCATTTTTGGAATGAACACATTCTTGATCATGGGCACAAATTCGCCTCGCATTTTTGGCAAGAAGTTCGCGGCGCACACGAAGCGCAGCGATCCCAAAAAGTAGCGGTTCTCATGAAAGAACGCGCGCTCTTGCTCGCTTTTGTCGGCGAAGAAATGTTCGTGAAATTTGCTCCATAATTCCAAGCCTTGCGCCACTGGCAATTTGGTCGCGCGCATGCTGAGCCCAAGTTCTTCAACGCCGTAAATGGCGAACACCAGGCCGACATCAAATAAATAACTGCCAATGGACAAATCACCCATGTCAATAATCACAGGCTCGCCGTTCTGAATCATGATGTTGCTGCTGTGCAGGTCAAAGTGAACGCACGTGTCGCAATCAGGAATTGATTCCAACTTCTGCATGAGAAAATCAACTTCTTCCGGGGATAAAAAATCATCCATTTTCCGGATGTATCCGCGAAAAGATTCCTTCATGTTGGGCAGGATCGCTGGATCACCCTTGGCAACGTGCAAGGTTTTCGCAAGATCACTCAGTGTCTTGGCGTGTTTGTCCACGTTGGCAAAATCTTTTTTAATCACGTGGCTAAAAAGTTCGGCGTTGAGCATTTCAAACACAATGCCCGTTCGAGTTCCGCAGGAAACCACGTCGTACGAAATAGCCGTTGGAATTCCCATTACAAACGCCGCCTTTGCGTATTGCTTTTCATTTTCAGCAACAATTGGCTCCACGCCCTCGCGATACAACTTGACCACCGTCTCGTTGTCCAGCTGAAAACATTCGCCGCACACTCCCTCGGAAATCATTTGCAGACCTTCAATTGAAATTTCGCGCATCTTTTGTTTTATAGCGAGAATTTTCGTAAGTCCGGTCAAATCAAATATGCCATGCACATCGCGCGACACATTGATTAAATTCATTTTTCGATCCCCAGTGGACATGCTTTTGTGCGCGCGCAACAACACTCGAAGACCCGCGCTAGAAACATGGTGGCAATGCGCAAAGTCAAGCACAAGGCGGTCGATTCCCTCCAGCAGCAATTCATTGTCAAGCAAAGTAGACGTCGTCAGGTCCAACGCGCCCGTCAGGGTGATCACAAGCTCGTTGTCAGATTTTTTTGATGTGATGTTCATGGTGTTGCTCCGATCCTATTCAAAGGCAAGCATGTTCGAATGATCGTTTGCATCATGGCTGCGGGGCGGCGTTGTTTGCATTCAAATGGCACTTGCCTCACAAAATGAATTAAATCTTATTTTTATAGCGGGTTTTCATTGCCGGTTTGTTACAGTGAAATTCTCATTCCTGCACCTTCCTCCCATTTGGAACACCCATGAAGTCCACATCGCCATTTCAGATTTGTGCGTTCGTTGTTTCTCTTTCCACGCTTGCGGTTGTTGTAAGCGCGCGCGCGGACTTCTATCAATACTCAATCTCGTTTAGCGGCGGCGCTGGATTCAGTGCATCAGGCGTAATGCAAACCAAAGCAGACGCGCCGTCGTCCTTCTTGGAAGTGCATCCAACGCCGGACGTCATTCCATTTGCCACCACCTACATTCAATCGCTCAGTATGAATGTGTTTCAGGCATCTGCCTTGGTTGCCGCGAACAATGTCGTCAGTGACGGTGTTTCAACAAATCGATGGTTGTACTTTCAATTTAACTCCGCGGGCACTCCCAATTTTATAAATGTTGACATGAACACAAAGCAATCTCCAACCGATCCGTATTACTTCATCACCGACGGTATTTCGCCAGATGGAATAACTGTTCCCTATGGCTCAACCACATTCAATTTATTTCATTACGACATCGCGTTGTCGCATGCCACATTCATTGGGTCAGCCAATGAATTCACGGTCACACAAGTACCCAGCTCAGGCGCGCTTGGCGTGCTCGCGCTGTGCGGCGGCATCGCGCGCGGTCGCCGCCGAAATTAATCCCCACCTTGCCAACCGCGATTTTGTTTTTTCTGACCTTCGCGATGCTTTGAATCAAGACGACGCTCCTTGCTGGAACGCGACGGCTTGGTCTTGCGCCGCACGCGCGGCTGAATTTCCGCTTGCTTCACAATGGCGCGCAAGTGATCCAAACATTCCTCGCGATTGGCGGCTTGGCTTCTATGTTGATGCGACGAAAAACTAGCCATGCCTTTGGCGGACCGATGCCCCATGAGTGCATCAAGTCGTTGGCGCGCGAACGGATTCAATCCGTAAATTAAATTTGTGTCCACGCGCAACAGCGCCTTGGTTGCGGTCTTGTTCACATGTTGACCGCCTGGACCCGGGCTACATGAAAAACTCCACGTGAGCGAATCGGGATGCACCCATGCGCGCCGACCCAACACAATTGCGTTGGGTGATTGCTCTGGTTCTTGTGCGCGCGGCGTGTCCATGACAAGACGATACCCAATTCAAATGACGGCATTGATTTCATGCATGGTTCTTAAAAGCGAGTATTTTCAGCATCATGCCTTATCACCTTCCATGTGCTTCCCGCGCTACACACTTTCAGCGCGTGAACCGTGCGCTTCTTTTTGTGTTCACAACATGCCTGATCGCAAGTTGCGCACGTTGGGGCGGAAACGTTCTTGAGGAAAATCATGTCGCGTTTAACACATCGGTCTCCGACGCCATGGACCGGCAGATGTTGTTGAACATTGTGCGCATGTCAAAAGATAAACCAGTTCAATGGATGGTTGTCAGCGCCATCAACGTGCAGGTCACGGCTGGTACCAATGTGAATGGACTTGCCACTATTCCAAGCAATGGTTTGGTGTCAGGCGAAACGGGTGGAGGCGTGAGCTTGAACTACACGCCAAACATTACATTTATTCCAAAGCAAGGCGAGCAACTTGCGCGCGAAATGATGTCGCCCATTCCCGTGAGCACGGTTGAAAGCATGGTCTCGGCAAGTTGGCCGATCTCGTGGGTACTTTTCTTAGCCGCCGAACAAGTGCAAAGTATTCAGTCATTCGATGTGACTCGCACCAACGGACTCGTGACGCATAGCAAGCAGTTTGGAAGATTATTGCAACTGTTCAACACGCTTGAAAAGAAACAACTGGTTTCGCTCAGTGAAGTGCCAACGCAAATCACTTGGAATCCAAATCCAATTTCAAAGGAGTCGGTTGACATCGCCAACATCATGCGTTCTAAGACGGATAAGAGCGGCTTTATTGCGCGCCCCGACGGAACCTACGATTATAAATCCATCGAGAGTGTCGCGGTTCTCACGCTTCATCCACCAATCGATAAATCACCAGAAGGCGTGGAGTTTCTCAACATGCTTGGGCTGTCAACAAGCGACAACAACTACCGAATGCTTTCGTCGGTGGATATTTGGCCCGGGAAAACATTTTCTATTCGCACGCGATCATTCACCGCCGTTTTGCGTTTGTTGTGCATGGGCGTGGACACCGTTGCGGATGGGCCAAGCCCTCCAGAATTTATGGATACGGCTGATGAACTTTTTGCCAAGATGGCGGATGCGCCTGACGGTTCAAATTTGACGCAGAACATGAACGCTATGTTTCGCGTGCACTGCACATCGGCTCAGCCCAAGCAATCGCTGGTCAGCGTGCTGTATCGAGATCAGTGGTATTGGATTGATGAAAACGATGCCACATCACGCTGCATCTTTGCAATGACGCGCGACATGTATGACTTGCAAGTGAAGAACGAAGTAGGAAACGCACCAGTGCTCACGATTCCTGTTGGGTCTGGGCGGTAATTGGTCGTACGCGTAAGCGGGTAAACACATCTCAAGTTTAAAAATAAACAAGGGCAGCCGCGTGGCCGCCCTTGTGAAGTTGCAGTTGAAATAATTTAGCGTCGACGACGGCTTACAAGCGCGGCCAAACCAAGAAGCACCGCGGCGCCTGGCGCTGGCACCACGCCAAAGAACAAGTTGTCAGTCGCTGCAAAATTCACGCCGGCAGGAGATGGGTACCCCTGCACCATTAATTGCGTAATGGCAACGGATGAAATGAATCCTGAAAATCCGTTCTCTGTGGAAACATATTCAATAGAAGACGTTCCATCGGCGAAGAAAACCCCAATGAGCGCTGGAACAACATTGAAGCTGGCATCGCGTGAGAAAAAGTTTCCGCCAACAGCAAACACGCCGGGAGCAAAGCTAAACATGAGACCCTGATCGGGAGCGGCGGTGGTGAGCCATCCAGAGTTGGCAACAAGGCTTGAAGGTCCGCTATTGAAATCAGTCGCGCTCGCACTCCATACAATCGGGCCCGCGGTTCCGGTAAGACCGTTGGCATAGGCGCCGCTGTATTGATTGAAATTTTCGCGGACAATTTGATTGGGTGTATTTTCTGGCATTAAAATGCCATTCTCAACACAATAAGCCCACGTGGCTTTTTGTTGGAACACGCTGAAGGCCGCATCGGCAGCAGAGGCGATAAAGCCCGAAGCTAAAACGCCACACACCAACGCAGAAGCGCAAAGGGAATTTTTCATATTGTGGTAACTCGAAATGGGAAAGGGAACCAAGTAAAGGGAACGAACACTCGCACTTTGCATGAACGGGAAGTTTGGGAACCCCGCACGCGCTCTATGAGAGTGATGTGAATATAGCCAAATGACTTAGTTTTTCAAATGATTTCATCTAATTTTGGCTTAAAATAAAATTTTAAATTTTATAGATAAGTTCAAAAGTTATTGATACGTTTAATGGGGACGCTTTACGGCTGGATCAAAGGTGCGTTTTTTAAGTTGGATTTGGGGCGGGTCAGTGGGTATGAACCCCTTTTTTAATGCGGAGCGGCGGGTGGAGCCATCTGGTTACCCTTTAATCATGAATCACAAAGCGCCGTTGATGAAATCTGCAGCAACGCAACACCAAACTTTGGGTTGGGCTTTCGCCGTGGTGGTCTTGCCATTGTGCGTCACTTCAACGGTTTTGGCGCAAAGCGATGCAGCGGCGGGGGCGGTTGCGGCCAAGCCGGTAGTGGCTAAACCAGCCGCACCAGCGACTGCTACGCCATCGGTTGCGCCGACAACTTCGGTTGCCAAAGCGTCTGCGCCCCCAGTCACCGCAACACAATCTGTTACGCCCACAACTTCGGCTGTCAAAGCATCCGCAACGAAAGCACCCGCGGCTCCACCATCAAGCGCCGCAACAACCGCGCCATCAAGCACAGCAACAACTGCTCCATCAAGCGCCGCAACAAGCGCGCCATCAACTGCCGCAACGGCTGCGCCAACAAATTCATTTTTTCAATTTGAAGGAGCGCCAATTGAATTGCAACTGAACACGGCTCTGTGGTTGCCACGCTTGCGCGGCAATGTGACCTACGGCGGAGCGAGCGCGCCCAACTTGGACTTAAGCACCGCGCTGAGTTTGGACGCAATGGAGCCAAGCTTTTATGGCGACATTGGCGCCACTTGGAAAAACTGGACACTGCGCGTAACGGGCACAAGTTTCAAATCAACCGGTTCCATCGGCGCAACAAGCAATGGCGTGTTCGGCTCCACTGCGTTTGCGGCGGGACAAAATCTCAACAGCAGTTTTTCCTACTGGACCGCGGGCGTTGAAGCGGAAAGTTGGTTGTGGCGCCCGTTCTCCAAGCAAGAATTTCCGTGGCTTGACGCGGTCGCAAACGAATCGCTTCCAGTTGACTTGCGCATCTTTGGGCAAGTGGGCGGGCGCGCGTTTGGCATTGATCAATCGCTCACCAACGCCGCGACAGGTTCAAGCAGTTCCTTTAGTGAAACATTCGGCACGGCGTACGCGGGCGGCGGTTTTAATATTTACTTTGACACGCGCGAGGCGCTTGGATTTATAAAGCGCTTCGACGTTGATGTCGGCATTGAGGCCGGCCCCGTGTGGCCAGGCGACGGCGGATTGTTCATGCAAATCAACGCCACGGGAACCGCGTGGTTGAACAACAATGTGGGCGTGTATTTTGGCTACGAAAATTTGCGGCAGAATGTGAACACCAATGACTACGAATTGAACTCATACATTGGCGGCTTGATCATGGGGCTTTCCGTGAAGTTTTAATGTACGCACGACACTGAACGCACAACATGCAACGCGATCGAGCAAGCCATTGAAAAAGAAAGCCGCCGCAAAACATCAATCAAAATTGCGCGACGCGAATTCCGCCAAGGCTGGCGATCAATCGAGTCACAAATCTGGCGCAAAACCGCAAGATACATCGCACGTCAAAGCGCATCTGAAACTTCATTCCAAGACGCATCCAAAGCGCGGCGGAAAATTTCAGCGCGCCAAGTTGCGCCAAATTATTTTCACAAAGGCCATCGATCGAATCTTGAAGGGCCGCCTCACGCGCCGCCACCTTGAGCAGCCGATTGCGTTTCGCGAAATAGAAATCGCCGTTCCAAATTGGCCGCGCGCGTTTGACGGACTTCGCATTGGCCACCTAAGCGATTTGCATTGGGGCGAACTTATGCCGTTGAACCGCGGCATTGAACTGGTTGAGCGACTCGACAGCGCGCGCATTGACATGTTGGCGTGCACCGGCGACGTGGTGGACTTGGAATGGAAAGGTTGCGAGCCGTTGCTGAAAGCCATGGGCGAAATCCGCGCATCCATGGGGCGCTATTTGGTGTTGGGCAATCACGACCATCTTGATGACGCGGTTGAGTTTGCCGCCGCGGCCGCGCATCACAAACTTGATGTGCTGCATGAATCGGTGGCAACACGCAGGCGCGCCGAACATGATTTGCGCGTGGCCGGCATTGATTGGAATAAATCTCCCAAAGCGCTTCGCGCTTCTGTTGAAGCGATCGCGCACACGCGCCCGCATTTATTGTTGACGCACAATCCTAAAGCGTTCGCCGCCGCAAGCGACGCGGGCATTCCGTTGGTGTTGGCTGGCCACACCCACGGCGGCCAAGTTGCGCTACGCAACAAGCCGCAGAAAAACATGGCGCTTGCGCACCGACACTCCAGCGGATTTTATGAGCAGGGCGTAAGCCGATTGTTTGTGAACGTTGGCGCGGGCGCGTGGTTCCCGTATCGGCGCAATGTGCCTGCGGAAATTGTTGTGCTGGTTGCGCGGCGGGGGTGAGAGAGCATTCGAGTATCAGTCAAGTGGCACTCATCTGGCATTTTTTTTAGCTTCACCACAAACACCAAAATTTCTTCAGCAATTAATTCAAAGTCGTCAACTCGGCAAATTACATGTGCCAATTATGACGAAGCATAAACCACGCTCTATGCTTGTTGGCGCGAGAATGCGATCCACATTTCTGCTGATTGGCGCATGTGTTGCGCTTGAATTTTTCTGCGCATGCGAACCGAACCGCAAAGATCCGGTCTTGCCAGGCGATCCACCGCCTGCCAATGCGTACACCGACGAAGAGGCAACACCCGACGGAATTGGCCGCACATATTTCGGCCGCGAGATTGCGCAGGTCATGGGACACCCTGCGATCTATTGGCTTGAGCGCAACTCGCGCGAAACTGAAGAACGAACTGATGTATTGATGCAACTTCTTGGCGTGAAAGATGGCGATGATGTCGCGGACATTGGTGCAGGAAGTGGATATTTCACGTTGCCACTTGCGCGCGCAGTCTCACCAAGCGGAATCGTCTTCGCCGTGGACATTCAACCAGAGATGATTGAATTTCTCGCCGCTCGCGCGCGGACAGAGAATGTCCAAAACATTAAACCTATCTTGGGCAAGATCGACGATATCTGTCTCGCGCCACAAAGTGTTGATCTTGTTCTGCTGGTCGATGCGTATCACGAGTTCGATCATCCGTGGGAAATGATGCGATCAATCGCACGCGCCCTTCGACCAGGAGGCCGAGTTGCGCTTGTTGAATATCGAGGAGAAGACCCAGAAGTGCCGATCAAGCCGCTGCATAAAATGACGCAAGAGCAAGCGCGCATCGAACTTGAAGCAGTGGGATTGATCTTTGAACGCAACGATTCATCCCTTCCAATCCAACATCTCCTTTGGTTTCGAAAGCCAAACCAATGAATAGTCCGTCAACATCTTCACTCTGCATTTGCGCCTACGACGCTTGAAAAAGGAGTTCATATCAATGCAGGTGATAGGTAAACTTCTTTTCTGTGTGCTATATCAGGTTGGGAGGAAACAAAATGCAAGTAGGTCTGCCCCAAACAATTAATAGCGGTCACGGTGAAATTATTCAGTTCAAAGAATGCATCCAAGAACCCGACGGTGCACGTTTAGTTTTTGAGGGAATTGTTCAGCCAGGTTGTGGGCCAATCTTCCATGTACATCTTTGTCAGGCAGAAGGGTTTGAGGTAAGGCAAGGAACCATGGCTTATCAGGTGCCTGGGTCACCGGTGCAATATCTTGCGGAAGGAGAAGCGACCGTCTTTGAGAAAAATGTCCCACATAAATTTTGGAACGCTGGTGACACTGAGCTCATTTTAAATTCTTGGGCAAAACCTGCTGGGAATTTGCAGCGGTATATGACAATTCTTTTTTTATCAACATCGAAGCGTCATTCGAATACCCCGGCGTTGTTTGATGCGGCCTACTTAACAATTCAATACAAGGGTGAGTTTGATGTTCTCGAAATTCCTCGCCCAGTAAAATCGCTACTTTTTCCAGTGGTCTATTGGGTTGGTCGAATGTTTGGGCTCTATAGAAAATATGAAATCAATACATCAAGAAGATGATTACATGCGTACGCGTGGCACCGAAGGCAAGGATCGCAACTTGATCTTCGATCATGTCCAGTCTGAAGCCAAGAAGTAGTGGGCACGCGCCACGCTCTCTCGCACCTTTCGCGGCGGGACATTAGGATGCCTTATGAGCGCTAGTAAACTTGTCCTGTTCATGATGCTGCTCGGCGGGTGTCTGTCCGGTTGCACTGTGAAGCGCGCCGAGTCGCTCGCCTCTGCGCAATCACCGCCGCCAACAACGAAGAGTCCTTCAACGACCGCGGTGAAGACGCCGCTCAGTCCCTTCATTCGACGCATCTTTGAAGACCGCAGCGGCCGTCTCTGGTTTGGGACCAACGGTGATGGCGTCGGCTGCTACAACGGCAAAGTAGTGGAGTTCTTCAGCGTGAAGGAAGGATTCCCCGGCGAAGCGGTGCGTGCCATCGTTCAGGACAAGCATGACGCCATGTGGTTCGGCACGGACCACGGATTGATTCAGTATGACGGCGTCAAGTTCACCACGTACACAACCGAAAACGGTCTCGCGCACGACGACATCTGGAGCATCATCATCGACCGCGATGGACTGCTCTGGATCGGCACGTTCGGCGGCGTGAGTCGGTTTGATGGAAAGACGTTCACCGCGTTCCCTCTGCCTGCGGTTGAACCGAATCTGGATGTCGGTGTAACGAGCGAGCGCATGGTGATGTGCATCATGCAAGACAAGGGGGGTCGTATGTGGTTCGGCACGGCCGGCGGAGCGTTTGTGTACGACGGTAAATCATGCACAAACATTTCGGAGGCGGACGGCCTTTGCGACAATTCGGTGAACGACATACTTGAAGACCGTCAGGGACGGATCTGGTTTGCGACCCATCACAACGGTATCTGCTATCGCGTCGGGGATAAGTTCACGCACATCACCGCGAATGACGGCGTGAACGGCACGGAAGCGTGGGATCTGTACGAAGATCCTGCCGGCAACATCTGGTTCCCGATCGAGAACTCGGGTGTGTACCGCTACGACGGCAAGACCTTCACGAACTTCGGCGAAGCCCAG
>CAIUGT010000112.1 GCA_903898755.1 uncultured bacterium
CAAATTCTTGAGTTGTTGCGAGATCTACAACGCTCACGCGGCATGGCCATTATGTTGATCACGCACAATCTTGGCGTGGTGGCGGAGAACGCGGATGTTGTTTGCGTGATGTATGGCGGGAGAGTTGTGGAATATGCGCAGGTATTTGAGCTATTTGATCGACCCATGCATCCCTACACGCGCGGACTTTTCTCCAGCATTCCAGGCTTGCAACATCGATTGCGCAGATTGACTACAGTTGAAGAGGTCACTGGAAATCCCGCCGAATTTCGGAAGCTGCCAGGCGCTGAGCGTGGCGTGATTCCGTGGTGGCCAGGACTTCCCAAAGAGGCGCGGCCACCGCTTGAGTCTGAGCGTGAGCCGTATTGCCTACATGAAATTGAACCGGGGCGTTGGATTGGATGTTGGCGGACACCTGAGCTTGCTGCGAAGGGTTCCCGTCGGCCAGAACTTGACTATCGCCGTGATAGTTGATTCTTTTTCTGACTGCCACGAAAGGTTCTTCATATGCCGCTGTTAAAAGTTGGTGCCAAAATTCCAGCATTCCTGTTGAAAGATTCAGCGGGCAAATCGTTTGGTTCGAGTGATCTGAAAGGTCACTACAGCGTGATTTATTTCTACCCGCGCGATGACACTCCAGGTTGCACCTTGGAGGCCTGTGAGTTCCGCGATCTTTCAAAAACATTTGATAAACTGGACGCGAAAATTTTTGGCGTGAGCAGTGACAGCGCTGAAAGTCACGCAAAGTTCGCCGAGAAATTTGGATTGGACTTTCGATTGATTGTGGACACGCCTGACAAATTAGGGCGCGCGCCTTTCGCCATGAAATTGGGCGTATGGCAGCGCAAAATCAACTATGGAAAGCCATACATGGGCGTGGTGCGAACCACTTTTTTAATCGGGCCAGATAGCACTGTGATTCGGCGCTGGGACAAGGTGAAGCCGGAGGCGCATGCCAAGGAAGTTGCGGAAACCATTGCCGCTTTGAAGAAGGATATGAAGGCCACAAAGCGCGCGGTCAAGAAAGCTGCCGTGCAAGACAAAAAAACGAAGGCCACGAAAAAGTGATCTTGCAGAAAATGTCTTGACGCTACTCTGCCGTTGTGGCAAACATAGTTCTACAACTGAAACGCATTCACGCCGCCGCAACATTGCCCAAGTATCAAAGCGCGCACGCCGCGGGCATGGATCTTTGCGCATGTCTTGAAAAAGATGTTGTTGTTCAGCCGGGGGAGATTGTCCGTATCGCATGCGGTTTCGCCATGGCGCTACCCGTTGGTTGGGAAGGGCAGGTTCGTCCGCGCAGTGGGCTTGCGACCAATCATGGAATTGGAATTCCAAATTCGCCTGGAACAATTGATTCTGATTATCGCGGTGAAGTTCAAGTGCCGCTCATCAATCTCGGTCGAGTGGCGTTTACCGTGACTCATGGAATGCGCATTGCGCAGTTGGTTGTTGCGCCGGTTGCGCGCGCGGATTGCCAAGAGGTAGGCGAACTTTCGGACACGGCCCGTGGCTCTGGTGGCTTTGGCAGCACAGGGCACTGAAATACTCTTTCAATTGCAGTCCAACATTGCGGGTTCAACACTTTGTTGATTGCGCCTTCACGCACTACACTTGCGGAATGCTTACAGCCCAAGCCACAGACATCAATGTTCCGCTTCTTGATTTAAAGGCTCAATACGCCACGATTCGTGATGAAATTGAGCCCGTGGTTCATGAAGTCATTGAGAGCCAATATTTCATTGGTGGACCAAAGATTGACCAGTTGGAAAAAGAAATCGCGGCGTATTGCTCATGCAAGCACGCCGTTGGTTGCGCCAATGGATCGGACGCCATTGTGTTGGCCTTGCAGGCGATTGGCGTGGGTCCAGGCGATTCAGTGATCATGCCAACGTACACATTCTTCGCGACCGCGGGAAGTGTTTCGCGTTTGGGCGCGCGGCCAGTTTTTGTGGACATTGATCCTGCCACATACAACATTTGCCCCAAGAGTTTGCAAGAAGCTTTTGGTTGCAGCAAAAACGTGAAAGCGATTATTCCAGTGCACTTGTTTGGACAAGCCGCGGACTTGGATTCCGTTTTGGAGATCGCCAAGAATCACAAGGTGGCGGTCATAGAGGATTGCGCGCAAGCCATTGGCACCGAGGATCATCGCGGCGTGCGCGTGGGTTCGCGCGGCGACATTGGAACATACAGTTTCTTTCCAAGTAAAAATCTTGGAGGCTTTGGCGATGGCGGAATCATTGCCACTAACAATGACGAACTTGGCGCGTGCATGAAGCGCCTGCGCAATCACGGCATGGAGCCCAAGTATTTCCATAAGGAAATTGGAATGAACAGCCGCTTGGATGCGCTGCAAGCAGCGGTTTTGTCGGTGAAATTGCGTCATTTAGATGATTGGGGCGCGGCGCGCCAGAAGAACGCCGCGTGGTATGACACTTTCTTCAAGGACGCTGGCGCCACTGATAGCCGCACTGCGGTCGACGCGGGCGGACTTGCTTTGCGTTATCCAGCGTTGAACAAGGGTCGCCATATTTACAACCAATATGTGGTGCGCGTGCCAGGCGCCATTCGCGATCAAGTGCGCGATGAAATGACCAAGCGCAAAATTGGAACCGAGATTTATTATCCGCTGTCGCTTCATCAGCAAGAGTGCTATGCCAATCTGGGATACCGCGCGGGCGTATTTCCACATTCGGAGCGCGCGGCCAAGGAAACTATTGCGCTTCCAATTTTTGGCGAGCTCACGGCGGCGCAACGATCCCATGTCGCGCAAACACTTGTTGAAATTGTGCGCAAGCTCAGTTGATCAATTACGGCAGAAGTGACGCGATGTCACGCACGCCCACGCACTCAGGTGACGTGATTGGCTCGCCAAATTCGCAATTGATTCGGCTGCCATAAAATCGACCCATGGATTCCACCCAATTTGGAATGGAATGATTTTTGGGATTGGCTTGAAACTGGCTTTTGTACGCGGCAATGGAGCGCATTTTTTTCTGCTCAAATCCTGCGCAATTCACTATGAAATCTGGTTGGGGGACATGTTTCAGGTGCGTGCAAAAATAGTGGAACAGTCGGCGCGGGTGGTGCGGCTCGCCCGCAATTGCGCACTTGGTCAACTTGGCGTCAAAGCGCGCGTCAACGCAAATTTTGGTCAACGCCAAATGATCTGGGTGCGTGTCGAGTGGGTGAGGCACAAACATAATGTCGATTGAATTCAACCGCAGTTGGGCGGCAAGAGCGTGGCGCGAAGCAAGATCATGCGTGATGGCGCGATTGGTCCAGCCAAGATTTATTCGTTCAACGCCAAGAATAGTGGCGGCCTCCGCGGCTTCTTGAGCGCGCGTTGCGACATCGCCAAATGGAGTGGGCTCACCATTGGTGGCGTCGATAATGAGCACGCGATGGCCTTGCGAAGCGAGCAGCGCCATGGTTGCGCCAAGACCCAGTTCGGCATCATCTGGATGTGCCGCAATAACAGCGATATTCATGGTGATTGACTCCAATTCGCCAATGGACTTTGTTCGCAATGAAAGTGTTTCATGTTACGGAGTTGACGGTGGAAGCAGGCCATCGGGTAGATGGTCTTGCAGTGATGGAGGAAGTTCCGCAACCCATTCATTGCGCGCGTTGAAGAACTCGCCGGCAACTTTTGGATTGGTCTTGAGCAGTGTGCGCCGCTCTTGCTCCAATCGAAGCAACACGGCGATGGCTTGGACGCGTTTGTCGCTTTGCATGGCGCATAGATCGCGCGTGACTGCAGGAGTTTCCGAAGAAGGTTTTTCTGATTGACAAAGACGTAGCCCACACGCCAAAGAAGCCGCGGCATCTTTACGTAGTGGTGCAAGAAATGGCTTCATGGCTTTCAAGTTGTCTGTCGCCAGCGCGCCGTCGCCGTCGCTGACACACAAACGCAACGCATCGCGCGAGGTCGCCCAATCCAAGCGTGCGCCGGGCCACTCAACTGGCGCGGCATCAAGCGCGTCAAGCGCGCGTTTGGCAGCGGCCCAGCGAACAAAATCTTCAATGTTTTCAAGCGCTTTTGCGGGAGTATTGGCGGCCCAGGCATCGAGCCATCTTTGGTGAATCACGGCAACTTCGGCTTGCACGGCGGCGGACATATTGGCCGTATTTTCGGCCGCAAGCAGAATGTCCAGTTGGCGATCCATGGATTGAAGTCGCTCACGAAAGAGATCGGAAAAGCTTTGATCATCAAGGCCCGCGGAAAGTGTTTGCATGACCGCGATCAGTTGCTTGGTTTGTTTGCTTTGCTTTGCTTGCGTGTTGTTCAGCGCGGCGCTTAAGCGCTCAAGCATATTGATGTCCTGCACTAATTGTTCCTGAGCTACAAAGAGCGTTGCAAGCGAAGGATCATTGGCGTCGAACCCATTTTTGGTGAGGGTTTCAATGCGCGCAAGCCCCAGTTGCTCGGAGGCATTTGCATGGCGCTTGAGCGAGCGCGCAAAATTTCTCAGCGGCAATGCGATCGTGTCAACGTTGATCTGCCGCGCCTGCGTCATGCAATTGATAATTTTCGCAACTCGATTGAGATTGCGCGCCGCTTCCGCGGGATCTTTTTTGGCGTTCAATACACGCAGAGCCTCTGGAATGCGATCAGATTTGGAGACAGTTGTCGCGCCAGCCACGGCGCGGTATTGATTCAATGCCTCGATGCATTGACCCATGGCGCCAATCTTGGCGCATTGGGCAACAGATTCAGCGCGTGTCGCGGGATCATTCAGCCCTTTGACCGCGGCGTTCACTTGTTCGGCGATTCTTTTACGCGCTGCTGTATTTTCAAATGCTGCTTTATTCAGGGCGCACAGAGCGAATGCCGCTTGATTTGCCGCATCCACCACCGCCGCGGTGGATTGCTGAAGGTCTGGCGCGGTGCTGGCCGCCGTTGACACCGGCAGAATTCTTTTCAGCAATTCATTTCCTTCTTCGCATGCGCAAGGTTGCGGCGCCACGGCGGGCATCTCCGCGATCCCAGCGAGTAGCCGTGCAAAATCCGGCATGGGATCCGCCTTTGGATCAGGGCGAGCATTCCACTCCGCCGCGAACAATTCCGCCGCGGGAGTATTCAAGTGCGGGTCCATGTCCTTGCGGATTGCCACCATGACCAATGCGATCGCAGCGGGCGATGAATCTGAAAGCGCCGACGCGCCATGCACCCGCAAAATGACCGCCGCCATTCGCCGCCACGCCGCTTGCGCGGATGGACTTTTTGCGGCGGCATCCAACTTGTCGGCTTCACGCATAAGCGCGTCCGCAAGCACGGTCACCGAGGAAGGATTTGGCCACACTGGATTTGGCGGGGCGTCCAGATGCAATATTTGCGCGGCGACATGTGGCGCACTGACGCTGTTCATCCACAACACACATATCAAAAACGCAATTCGCGCCATGCGGTTTTGCTTGCAGAAACCATGCGTTGGCAAACAAGGCGATTTGTAAATATGTAAGAGTTGACAGATCACATTGGTTCCTGTGATTTTTCTTGTGGATAGCGAATCCATTTCAGGCGCAACCCCTCCGGTGGCAATGTTGGTCCAGCAAGTTGCCTGTCGCCACTTTCCAGCGCGGATTGAATAGCGTCCAATTGCATGCGCCCACGCCCAATTTCTGTGATTGTGCCGGCGATAATCCTGACCATGTTGTATAGGAATCCATTGCCTGAAATATCGATCACGATTCTGTCCGTGTTCAATGCGTGCACCTCGCATGAGAAGATAGTGCGAACAGTGCTTTCGCGTCCATGCGCTGAATGCGCGAACGCCTTGAAATCATGCTGGCCAACAAACATGGCTGCTGCCAATTTCATGGGTTCGACATCCATGTGATGCGGTGAAAAATAAACCGTACGCCGATCAAAAATTGGCCGCACGCGCAAATGATCGCCATGTGAAACTTCGTAGCGATATCCTTTTTCCTCCGCGTCGCGCACGGGATCAAATTCTTCGGTCGGCAACCAGGCTTTCAGCACACGCATATCGCCAGGCAGGCGGGTATTCAGCGCCGCTGGAATTCGAGGAACTGGAATCTTTGTTTCCGCCGTGAACGCGGCAACCTGCGCGTCGGCATGAACGCCAGAGTCCGTTCTGCTTGCGCCCGAAGTCAGAATGCGCATTTGAAAAAGGTCCGCCAACGCCTTGTCCAACTCGCCTTGAATGGTTCGATACGGCGGTTTATCAGGCGGTTCTTGGCGCTGCCAGCCGTGAAAGTTGGTGCCCTCATAGGCAATTCGTATCGCAATTTTGGGCATATGTGATGTATAGACGATTTCCAAATTGCATCAATCATGTCGCTTGAACCACGCCGATAATATTGCGGCGACTTGGTTTGATATGAAAAAAAATCCGCATGTAATTAGATAAAAACATCAAATTTTGAATAATTTTCTGTCATTTTAAAAATTCAGGAGTACGTTGAAAGGACGAATGGTTGGATCTGTTGCGGCCGTAATAGACGACTATTTGAAAAATTTTTGGAGAATGGAAAAATGAAATTATCGTTGATCGCCTCGTTGGCTGCTCCAGTCATGATTTGTTGTGCTTCGACAATGGCGCAATTGACCATTGATGGAACATGTGAAGCTGGATACGGAAATCCCAAGGCGTCGCAAGTTGTTCACACTGGTTTCGGCAACGCCACAGATGGAGTGAACAGTTACGCAAACGGTTCCGAACTTGATGCTGCGTATATCAAGATCGACGCGGCAAACGGTTACCTCTACGTGTTTATGTCTGGAAATCTTGAAAGCAATTTCAACAAGCTTGACATGTTTATCGATAGCGTTCCAGGTGAAGGCCAGAACGAACTTCGCAGCGACAACGCGGACATTGACTACAACGGTTTGAATACAATGGGTCGTGGACCCGCTTTGGATGCAGCGGGAGCCCCAATTTTGGACAGCCAAGGCAATCCTGTTATTTATAACGGCTTGAAGTTTGATGACGGCTTCGCAGCTGACTTCTGCTTAATGACAACTCTTGGCGGAAATCCCGTCACGCAGTACGCCAACATTGCTCAGGTATTGACCAATGGCGGTGGCGTCGGCGCATTCATTGGCAGCGGTGCTTTCAGTGGTCCCACAGGCGTGAATTTGTTGGACGATCAAGTGTATGGTTGCCAACTTTCAATTAGCAACGCCAACATTGGTGGAGTCAGTGGTGATTCCGCGAACCCAGGTTCTGGTTGCGGCGTTGTCACAGGAATTGAAATGAAAATTCCGCTTGTTCTGCTTGCGTGGGATGGCGCTTCGGACATCAAAGTCTGCGCGTTTATCAACGGAAATGGCCACAATTATGTCAGTAACCAAGTGCTTGGTTCGCTTGCAGTTGGCACAGGCAATTTAGGTGGCGATGGTGCTGGTGGGTATTTCGGAGGTTTCCCAGGTGCATTGCGTGGCGTGAATTTTGCCTCCATTCCTGGTGATCAATACTTCAGCGTCTTTGGTCCAGACGCCTGTGGATTTTGCTATGGCGACTTGGACGGTTCAGGTGAAGTTGACTCAGGCGACGTATCGCTGTGTCTCCTGAGCACTGGCCCTTGCCAATAAATTTGATTGCGGCAATGAAAGCCGCATAAAGTTGAGTGCAAACAAATCCCCCGGTCCAAGGATCGGGGGATTTTAATTGCTAGTCAATTTATTTGGCTTCAGTGAAGCACATGGGATGCAAAAATAAAAACATGGCTGTGCATGTATTGCGTGCCAGTGTTTGCCTACGCCAATCGCATTCCAGTTTCATTGTGCTCAAACAAATGCGCGCGCATGAGATCCACGGCGACGGATATGGATTTACCTTCTTGAATGGATGAATCTGGACCGCAACGAGCAACAAGGCGATGCCCAGAAGTTTGCACAACCACATCCATGCGGTCGCCGTAATGTTCAACCGCTTCAACAGTGGCGGCAAACCCGCCTGCGGCGTTCAGCAAAACATGTTCGGGGCGAATGCCAAGCACGGCGCTTCGTGGGCCGCTTTGAGCCAGAGACTTCCACGCATCGACCGCACCTTGTATGTGCAATGATTTTGCGGCAAATGTGGCCCAATTGTCTTTCATGGTCAACGTGCCTTC